>JAQCHG010000189.1 GCA_027619675.1 Cyanobacteriota bacterium | reverse complement strand
ACTCACCCAAGAACCGTCTTTTTTGGAGATCCAAAACCTCGCAATGACGGGCGGCCAAAACGTCAAGAACTCAACCTGAAAGCCTTTGAGGACAGGGATATCAGGGTTATTTCCAGAGATTATTGCCCGTAACCGTAGCAGTCCCGGATTCCGCCAGCCCTGGGGCGTCCAGCACTAAAAATCCTGACGGAGCAAGGGCTTTAGCCCAGAAAACCAAAGGGTTTCAGCGATCCTGTTGCCCGTGAGTGCCCAGGCGGGCAACCTAGAGATTGCTTTTTTGATTAACTCATGTAAACTTGCCTAAGTTAGATGACTTCTGTATGGTCATCAGTCGAGGGATTTACTCATGCCTCCGGGCATCCGTAATTTTCCCATTGTTTATCTGGAGATACAGGGCTTTTGTAGCTCTTGTGATATGCTCCAATGCCTAGGATGCAGTTGAACGCTGGTCACAAGGAGGAAGTTCCTTTGAAACCTGCAATTTCTCGGGAATCTGTCCAGAACGAATCCGCTAGTCGGCCTCGGTCGCAGCAGCGGTCCTCCGGACAGAAGTCCGCAGGATGTAGTCGTGGAACACGCACCTCTGCAGCAATGCTGGGTCTCGCGTTGTCCGTCGGTACTTCGGGGGCTTTCTTAGCCCAAACCGGGGAAGTGAAAGCCGCTGATGCCTCGGTGGTGTCGGCCTTAACCGTCTCCCAATCCCCTCAGCCTCTGGCTTCGGTCGGCTCTGAGCGGCCCACCCCGGCTGAGTACCACACCGTGGTCACAGGCGAAACCGTTTGGGATATTGCCAAGCTCCACGGCGTCAGTGTCGAAGATATTAAGCGGGTCAATGGCCTTGGGGATGAGCCCATCATCAAGGCTGGTCAGGTCCTCAAAGTCCCGACTGCGGCGACTGTCCCCGCAGCGGCTGCGGTCTCCAAAGCAACGCCGACCGTCAGTCCATCCTTGGTGGCTGAGACCAACGTCGCCTTGAGCAGCGATCGCACCGCCGAAGTGCCCCTGTCTGAAGGGGTTGGCATGGCGGCCCTGCCTGAGGCTGACCCCACCGCCGTCATGGCCCCCGTCGATGAGTTGGCAGGCCCTACCTTCGGGTTTACAACCCCCAAGTTGAACGATGGCGCTGATGCCACTCCATCAACGGACTTGGCGGCGATTTCCCCTGAGGCATCTCAAGCCCGCTCTGCCACGCCTGAGACCGCAGTGGTCGAAGGTGATGAGCCCTTAGTAGGCCGTGTACAGGCCCCCACCCTGCCTGCCCCGCAACAGGTCCGCCATCGGGTCCGGGCTGGCGACACCCTCTGGTCCATTGCCCGTCAGTACGGCATTGCCCCCAGCGACCTAATCCAGGTCAATGACATCCGCAATCCAAACCGGATTTTTGTCGGTACCACATTGGTCATTCCCAATGCCCCTCAGCCTGTGGCGACTGTTCCGACAACCCGTGAATCGGTTGAGTTTGCTGCCCTAGAGCCCTTCCGGCTGCCCGGCGAGGCTCCAGCAGCAACCCCCAATCGTGCAAGCTCTAGCGTGGCCGCCAGCCCTGAGTCCCCCGCCGCTGCCCTGACCACTCCACCTGCCCCCGATGCTGAGGCAGTCGCCTCCGTTGAGGCGGATCCCTACGTGGCTAACTTGCTGGTCCGAGTGGAAGGGGTGCAAGCAGAGGCAGCAGCGGACTCGACCCCTGCGACGGATAGCTCTGTCCCCAGCGCTAGCACCATTGAATTGGCCTCTACCGAAAATGCTTCGGCCTTGACGGTGGCCGCTGGTCATGGCGAATTAGAGCGGGTTTCTAGCCTCAACTCTACCCCTGTCAACCCACAGTTTCTGCCAAGCGGCGATGACGGTGGTGTGGCGCTACCCTCTACGGTGGATGAGCAGGAATTGCTAGCCGCCGCCCCCTTGGGGTCTGAGGTGTATGCCCCCATGACGGAGAGCCCCACGGGTCGGGTCGTGTCCCCCGACATGCCGATTTTGCCGGAGTCGGGTGAGTACTTGCCCGAAGCCCCCAACCGTTTTGACGGCTATCGTTGGCCAGCCCAAGGGGTGCTCACCTCCGGGTACGGTTGGCGCTGGGGTCGCATGCACCAGGGCATTGACATTGCGGGTCCGGTGGGGACTCCCATCTTGGCCGCTGCCCCCGGCGTTGTGGTGCGCTCTGGCTGGAACTCTGGTGGGTATGGCAATCTGGTGGACATTCGCCACCCTGACGGCAGCATGACCCGCTACGCCCACAACAGCCGCCTTTTGGTGGAAGTGGGTCAGCAGGTCCGGGGCGGTCAGCAGATTGCAGAAATGGGCAGCACTGGTTTTAGCACCGGTCCCCACCTGCACTTTGAGATTCACTTGCCTGATCAAGGGGTGGTTAACCCCGTGGCTTATTTGCCGGGTCGTTAATGTGACGACTTTGGTTGGGCTCAACTGAAAAGGTTCTAAGGGGAGCGATCGCGAGTCGCTCCCTTTTTTTTATGGGGATTCGCCCCTCAGAGGCCATCCAACCAGACCAGGGCAAGACCAGGGGAATCAGAAGGGCCACGGCTGTAGGGGGGTGGCCGCAGCCACGTACAGGGGATGGCGGGGGGTACCTGTGCGGTTGATCCCCAAGCAGTATCGGAGATCGCGCCCAGGGGCCAGCAGGGCTAGCACCGCTTGATCGCGATCGCGCCAGCGGCCCTGATCACCCCAGGCCAGCAGTAGCGGCTCACCCAGGGTCGCCACTTGGCGCAGATACCCATCATTGTGGGGACCGATCGGATCCCTAACCTGGCGGAGTTCCCTCGGATGGGCTGTGCAGTAGGCAAATAGATTCACCACCGTCAACCCGCCGTAGCCCCAGCCCTGGGCGAGGCGAATGCAGCGCCGGAGGGTAGGGTCGTCCCGCTGATGATCGGCCCGGCTGGGGTTGAGCATGATGATGCTCAGCCCTGGTAAATCTGACCGCCAGCAACGGGTCAGGCAATAACGATAACGGCCAGTCTCGTCAAAGTTAGCGGTTCTCTCCATCACGGTCAGGCCAGGGATGATCCCTTAACGGGCACAGTAGAGGCTGTTCTTGTTCCCCAAGCCGCCGCTAGGCGGTGGTCATACTCGGGGTCATACACCGGCTGACCGATCTGGGCTTGATGGGCTGCTTGGACCCGCGCTTCTACTGCCCCTGTGGCATGGCCCAGTTGACAACACTGTTCGGTAACATTGGGGCCACAGGCTGCAATGACTAGGGCGGCGCGGCGTAAATTGGCCAACCGTTTCCTAGCGTGGGGGAGCTGAGGGGCCACGGAGTCAGGGGGACTGTGACTGCCGCCGCAGTGTACTGGGCGATCGCGCCCCTACCCCATGGCCTGATTCCCCCTAAACTTTCCACACGCGCCCCCAATTCCCAAGTTCTTGCCATGGGCGTCCTATGGCTGATTCCTGCGGGAAGTATAGGAATCGGCTCAAAGGTTTCGACCCCTGTGGAGATGCCGGGGCAGGAGTGCCTACCCAGCAAGGCTGTTCCTGGTTATTGATGACGTGCCCTAATGGGTTGCCAAGTCTGAAATTTTGAATCAGAAGTCTATCAGGCAAGGCTCCCTGAACAGTTCAGCCACAAATGGAGCGCTGACAGACCATTCGTGGGTCATTTAGTGGGTCCTTTGTCATGCTGATGACCATTCCCAGAGCGCTTCTGAAGCATTAGCCACTGTAGGTTGGATAGAACGCAGTGTACGCGCAGGCACAATTGCCCCACTGGGGCTAGCGCCTCCGGGAGGAGAAAACCCAACAGCAAGTGGACTATCTTGGGTTTTGCTAGTGCTCCACCCAACCTACAACCTTAGGTTTGGCAGACGACTAGAGTTGATCTAACTGGGTTTTCAGTTCCTCTAGTTCCGCGTCCACCGCCTGATCTTGGGGGGCCGCGACGGGTTCATCGGCGACGGGCAGGGACCCTTGATCAACGGAGCCACCGGACAACTGGGCCTTCATGGCGGCCAGTTCTGCATCCACATCGCCGCCAGCTTCTAGGGCCGCAAACTGGCTTTCCAGGTCTGCCCCGGCCAGTTCTGAGGCGGCCTGCGACTTGGCCTCCATCATCAGCACCTTTTCTTCCATGCGCTCAAAAGCGCCCATGGCACTGCCGGTGCTCATGCTGCCCATAGTGCTTTGCAGTTGCTCATTGGCCTTAGCGGCACTGACGCGGGCCTTGAGCATGTCTTTCTTGGTCTTGGCTTCAGCAATTTTGCTTTCGAGGCCAATCAAGTTTTTCTTAAGCTGCTCAACTTGAACCGCTTGGGTATCGAGTTGAGATTTTAGCGCTGTGGCCGTTTCTGCCTGGGTTTTCTTACGGGTCAGGGCTTCCCGTGCTAGGCTCTCATCCCCCTTTTGCAGGGCTAACTGTGCCCGTTGTTGCCAGGTATTGGCTTCGGTTTGGGCGCGCTCATACTGCTGCTGCACCCGTTTCTGGGAGGCGATCGCTTGGGCTACCGCCTGACGCATCTGCACCAGGTCCTCCTGCATGTCAATGATCGCCTGATCCAGAATTTTTTCAGGATCCTCAGCGGCACTGACGGCGGCGTTCAGGTTAGAGCGAACAACACGACTGACTCGATCAAACAACCCCATGACTGTGCTTTTCCTTGCAACGTATGTATCTCCGGCGGGTCGGCCTCCTTGGGGGGGCAGACCGCGCCCCGATAGCAGCACCCGAGATGCCCCAGCAGAGGGCTGAGCAACAGGATGCTAGGGACGGTCATCAATGCAATGCCAGGACCCTGGTTGGACAACGATTACAGCCCCTAGCCCCATCCTGGAGGCGGGCGCGGTAAGGCTGACCCAGCTAGGCTTGCGCCTGTCATTGATGACGTACCCTAGGCCCCGCTAGCAACCCCAACGACCCATCAGGCTTTTTTCAACCGAACGGGATCGGCAAGGCAGCGGTTAGGTGCCTGCCTCTAGTCTTAACACATGGGCCTACCGTCCACGCGCCCCTAGGCGGTATCCTGCCCAGAGCGGCGGCGCAGGTCGGCTGGCTTCGGTACTGCCTTGGGTAGAAGATACGGTGCCGCGATCGCCCTTTGCGGAGGAACCCGATATCAAACCGAATCGATGTCTTGATTGGATCCTTGCCGTTCCGCCAGCTTCAGCAAAATCTCGGC
>JAQCHG010000188.1 GCA_027619675.1 Cyanobacteriota bacterium | reverse complement strand
ACTAAGGAAACGGTTTAGGGATCAGCCTAGACTCAGTTTCTGAGCCCTTGGAAAGCGCTCAGCGATCGCCCTGAGTCTTGGGTCCTCGCTGGGCGTTTTCATTTCAAATCCCGTAGACTGAACATATGTTGGCTGAGTAGGAGCTATCGAACACTATGGAAAGCGTGGCTTACATCTTTATTTTTGCGTGCATCATCGGTACGCTCTTCTTTGCGATCGCCTTCCGTGAACCCCCTCGTATTTCTAAGGACTAGGGTTACCGATACCCTTGGATTAGACCTGGGGCGAAGGAAAATCCCGGTACTGATCTGGGGAAATAGCGCGATTTTTGAGGCCCTGAGGGGCCGATAGAGGGGCAAATTCATCGTTTTTGCGATGAATTGCCCCTTTATTGATCCCTTTAGATAATATGTGCCTGTAGATGAGGGTTATGAGTTACCCGGTAGGTGGGCGGAGCTGTTCTAGCAACGCTGATCAGCGCGGTCTAGCCCCATTGATGTTGTTCCATCCCATTCTCCGAGGGGAGGTTAAGCTGCATGCAGTGTCCCTTCTGCCAGCATCCTAATAATCGCGTTTTAGAGTCTCGATCGGCGGAGTCGGGGCGCAGCATTCGGCGACGACGAGAATGTTTGGAATGTAATCGACGGTTTACCACCTACGAGCGCATTGAGTATGTGCCCATCACGGTGGTGAAAAGCAGTGGCGATCGCGAATCCTTTGATCGCACTAAAATCCTGCGGGGGATGGTCCGGGCCTGCGAAAAGACCGGGGTGAACGCCATCGAACTGGAAGCCCTGGTGGATGATATTGAAGCGGAATTGCAGCAGCGATCGCGGCGGGAAATTGATAGCCAAGAAATTGGGGAACTGGTACTCCAGCACCTACAGCGGTTAAACGAAGTAGCCTACGTGCGCTTTGCCTCGGTTTATCGCAAATTCCAGGGCATCCAAGACTTTGCCGATGCCCTCAACCACATGCACTCAGTGCCCCCAACTGCCGCCGCTAGCACGAATCAAGAGGTGGCTTCTGCCCGTCTGAGCGCCTTGCTATCTTCCGGAAGCAACCATAATTAGGGGGCGGGGACAATCAACCATGCCATCCTTGCTGGATAGCATGGCCCCGCCCGTTTCAACTCATCAGCTAGGGGCTGTAATCGCCTTGCAACCAAGCGTCTGGTTGGGATTGTTCACAGTTCCTAGCCCTGGTCTACGGGCAGGAATCAGGGTGCCCTGCCCCTGGTAATACCGACCGCTTCGGGTATAATCTTAGATCTTGCGGGAAACTGGCTTCCGCTCATTCGAGCTGCGTACTCAACGCGCCGTTGCGCCTGAGCGTTTTTTGATGTTCCGTCTTTGCTGGTCTCACAGTCTGGCTTACATCATCGACTCCAACACCAGTCCACCATTACGGAGACAACAGTAGGTAAACACTAGCATGGTCAACCAGTTAGAAAAGGAAAGGGAAACGGACATTGGCTTCAGCCATGAAGACTTTGCGGCCCTATTAGATAAGTACGATTATCACTTCAGTCCTGGGGATACGGTGGCAGGGACCGTCTTCAGCCTGGAACCCCGGGGGGCACTGATTGATATTGGTGCAAAAACGGCGGCCTACATCCCCATTCAGGAGATGTCTATCAACCGCGTGGAAAGCCCCGATGAGGTGCTACAAGCCAACGAAACGCGGGAATTTTTCATCCTCACCGATGAAAACGAAGATGGGCAGCTTACCCTTTCCATTCGCCGGATTGAGTACATGCGAGCTTGGGAGCGGGTGCGTCAGCTCCAGCAGGAAGACGCAACCGTCCGTTCTGGCGTGTTTGCTACCAACCGAGGCGGTGCTTTGGTGCGCATTGAGGGGCTGCGCGGGTTTATTCCCGGCTCCCACATCAGTACCCGCAAGCCCAAGGAAGATTTAGTAGGTGAAGATCTGCCCCTGAAATTCCTAGAGGTGGATGAAGAGCGTAACCGCCTAGTCCTCAGCCATCGTCGGGCCTTGGTGGAACGGAAGATGAATGGCTTGCAGGTGGGCGAAGTGGTGTTGGGGACCGTGCGTGGTCTCAAGCCCTACGGTGCCTTTATCGATATCGGTGGGGTTAGCGGTCTGCTGCACATTTCCGAGATCTCCCACGACCACATCGATACTCCCCACAGTGTCTTTAACGTCAATGACGAAATCAAGGTGATGATCATTGACCTGGATGCTGAGCGGGGCCGCATTTCCCTGTCCACCAAGCAACTGGAACCCGAACCCGGTGACATGGTGAAGAACCCTGACTTGGTGTTCGATAAGGCTGAGGAAATGGCCGAGAAGTATCGCGAGCAACTGCGTCAGCAGCAGGCGGCGGCTCAACAGGTTACCGAAGATGTTGAGTATGTGGATGATAGCGACGATATGGAAGCCTAGGCATTCCTGATTTCAGCCTTGCGAAGGCTTGAATCATGGTGAGAGGATGGCCGTTTAATCGGCCATCCTCTTTTTTGTGGGCACGGAGACGTTGGATAGTGAGGGGTAACCATGGCCTGTGTGCAATGGGGCGATCGCCCCAGCCACCCCGTTGGGGGCATTGTCTGGGATAAGGATGGCACCTTGGCGGACTCCCTACCCTTTCTGCTGGACTTGGCCCATCGTCGTGCCGGTTGCCTGGAGCAGCAGGTGCCGGGGGTGCGATCGGACCTACTCAAGGCTTGGGGCGCAGCGGCGGGTTTAGATCCCACTGGACTGATGGCGGTGGGCACTCGGGAAGACAATGCGGTGGCTGCCGCCGCCTACGTCGCTGCCCAGGGGGTGGGGTGGGTGGCTGCCCTAGACTTGGCCCACCAAGCCTTTAGGGCAGCGGATCAGAAGGCTCCCCATAAAGCCTCGGTGACGCCGCCGTTTCCAGGCATAGCAGCATTATTGGCTGCCTGTCACCAGGCGGGTATCCCCATGGCGGTGCTCTCGGGGGATACCACCGATCATGTGCAGGACTTTCTCCATCACTATGGGTTGCACCGTTGGATTACCTGGAGTCGCGGCAGCGATCGCGAGGTGGCTAAACCCCATCCCCTGCTGTTGCAGCAAGCCTGCGATCGCTTGGGGGTGCCTGCGGATCAGGTATGGGTAGTGGGGGATTCTGCCCTGGATGGTGTCATGGCCCGCCAGGGAGGGGCAGCCGGGTGGATCAGTGTGACGTGGGGCGGCAGTCCCCCAGATGCCAGCGCCGATGGGGTGGTGAATTCCATTGCTGACATTGGGGTGCAGTCTTGAGGCATGCCCCCATCCACAACGGTCATCCTGAGCAATGACCCTGAGCGAGTTGCCCTGAACCGTCATCCCCTTCCCTGCATCCCCACGCTGGGAAGGGGCCGGAAAGCTGGGATTTGGGCGCAGCGATCGCCAATGTGGGGGACTGGCGGAGTCGTCGGGAAATCCTGTGACCCTCAAATTTGAGGGCGGCGCGATCGCGATTTTAGGGTTTGACGTAACGCCTGAGGTAGTCTGGTGGTTAGCCCGTCGTCAGACGGTCGCCGTAGACGTTCGGTTTAGGAGAGAATCTGCCCGTGTCTCGTCGTTACCTCTTTACCTCTGAATCAGTTACGGAAGGGCATCCCGACAAAATCTGTGATCAGATTTCTGACACAATTTTGGATGCCCTCCTCTCCCAAGATCCCAGCAGCCGGGTGGCGGCTGAGGTGGTGGTCAATACGGGCTTAGTGCTGATCACGGGCGAAATTTCCTCCAACGCCCAAGTCAACTACGTTTCCCTGGCCCGCCAAAAAATCGCTGAAATTGGCTACACCGACCCCACCAACAATGGCTTCTCCGCCGATAGCTGCTCTGTGTTGGTGGCATTAGATGAGCAATCTCAAGATATTGCCCAGGGGGTCGATAAAGCCTTTGAAAGCCGAGAAGACGCCAGCGAAGAACAGTGGGACACCATTGGCGCAGGGGACCAGGGCCTCATGTTTGGGTTTGCCTGCAACGAAACCCCCGAGTTGATGCCCCTGCCCATTAGCTTGGCCCACCGGATTTCTCGGCAACTGTCCGTGGCCCGCAAGTCTGGTCAACTGCCCTATCTACGGCCCGACGGCAAGACCCAAGTGACGGTGGCCTATGAGGATGGCCGTCCGGTGGGTATTGACACCATTTTGGTGTCCACCCAGCATACGGAAACCATTGACGGCCTGTCGGACAATGCTGCTGTCCAGGCCCGCATCAAAGCGGATCTGTGGGATCAGGTGGTGTTGCCTGTGTTCTCGGATTTGTCCGTTAAGCCGGATGACAGCACCCGCTTTTTGGTCAACCCCACGGGCAAGTTCGTCATCGGTGGCCCCCAGGGGGATTCTGGCCTGACGGGACGGAAAATCATTGTGGATACCTACGGTGGCTACTCCCGCCATGGGGGGGGCGCGTTTTCTGGCAAAGACCCCACGAAGGTGGACCGTAGCGCTGCCTATGTGTGCCGGTATGCCGCCAAAAACATCGTTGCTGCTGGGTTGGCAGAAAAGTGCGAGGTGCAGTTGAGCTATGCCATTGGGGTCGCTCGCCCTGTCAGCATTTTTGTGGATACCTTTGGCACCGGAACGATCCCCGACGAGGCGCTGTTGGACTTGGTGCGCAACCATTTTGAACTGCGGCCAGCGGGCATTATCCACACCTTTGACTTGCAGCGGTTGCCGGGGGCACGCCAGGGCCGCTTCTATCAAGAGGTGGCTGCCTACGGTCACTTTGGCCGCAATGATCTTGACCTGCCGTGGGAAAAAACCGATAAGGTGGCGGATTTGAAGGCAGCGGCCCAAGCCCACATGCTGGCGGGGGCGGGAGCCTAGGGGGTGACTGCCAGAGTCGTTGCTGTGCAACGGGTACCGCCCCTAATTTAGATTGCTAAATCGGGGGCGGTCATTTTGGTGCAGCTAGACTTTTTCCTGTTGTGGATGATGCGCCTTGATGGGCGATGCTGATCCCTGCCGCCTGTGGCAGAGCGCCCCAGCGCTCCCGCAGGGCGGCGGGGATTCGCCAAGAACGGTTCAATCTGAGCCGGGGTGCGAAATAATGGGGCGAGTGCCATTTGGGAACGAGGGAGAGGTCGGTTTGAACTTTCAATCGGTGATTGCGACACTGCACCAGTTTTGGAGCGATCGCGGCTGCCTGATCGTGCAGCCCTACGACACAGAAAAGGGG
>JAQCHG010000187.1 GCA_027619675.1 Cyanobacteriota bacterium | reverse complement strand
GGTTCCCATCTTGTCCCCAGGCCAATGGGGCCATCCCCAAGGTGGTGATGGAGGTCAGTGCTAGGAGTACCCCACGGTGGAACATGCGCAATTACCGCGTTTTGAATGTTGACGGCCTGAGTGACTGGTGTGATGCATGGCGGTGGTGGGCCAGGGTCGCGATCGCCACCCTAATGGCGTCAGTCTTGGGTCAGCATTCTAGGGCTAGTCTTGAATCGATAGCCTAATCTGCATACTCTGGCCCTACTTTAGCCTAACCCCAATGATTGTAAGGGCCGCTGGGGGATATGGTTGTCTCAAATCCTGGGTGTCTGGCCCTGGGGGTGATCCAGAGCCGCCTGCATCAGCAGGATGCCCGCCACCACCTCGGCAACCAACACGCCACAGCAGCCATAGGTGGCGGCGAGCCCCACACCCCGCAGGATCGGTTGGCTGAGCATGGGGGTTAGGGAGAAGTGCCCCCAGCGTCTAGTCCAGCGCGGCGTAAGTTTGCCAACCATTTCCTTGGGTGGGGGAGCTGGGGAGCATGGGAGATAGGGAGTCAGAAGGTAGGGTTATTCGCGCCAAGCTCAACTAGGGCCTTCCCATTCTCCGGTAGGATCAGGACCGTCTGCGGCACGGAGGTGGGGATGGCGGTCGGGGATAACTGGCAAGAATGGCTGACGGTGACCCTATACCTCAGCTTTACGGTGCTGATTGTGTGGCGGGTGGTGGTGGGCCGGGGTCACGACGACGATGGGTCTGGGGCGGGGTGAGCGGGACGGTCATGAATCCTTTGCAGGCGTTGATTTTTGATGTGGATGGCACCCTAGCCGAAACAGAGCGGGATGGCCATCGGGTGGCGTTTAACCAGACCTTTGCCGCCGCTGGGTTGCCGTGGCAGTGGTCGGTGGCCACCTATGGTGATCTGTTGGAGATCACGGGGGGCAAGGAGCGAATTCGTTATTTTATTGAACGGGATCAGCCGCCCCTAACCGACGCGGCGGATGTGGAAAGCCTGATTCGGACCCTACACCAGGCCAAGACCCAGCGCTACCGGGAAATTGTGCAGCAGGGGCAAATCAGCCTGCGGCCAGGGGTGGCCCGACTCATCCAAGCCGCTCGCCAAGCCGGGGTGCGCCTCGCGATCGCCACCACCAGCCACCTCGACAACGCGATCGCCCTGCTGGAAACTACCCTGGGCCAAGAGTCCCCCGCTTGGTTTGAGGTGATCGCTGCTGGGGATATTGTGCCGCGCAAAAAGCCCGCCCCCGATATCTATACCTATGTGTTAGACCGCCTGGGACTGCCCCCCCAGCACTGTGTGGCCATTGAAGATACCGAACAGGGGCTGCAAGCGGCACGGGGAGCCGGGTTGCCCGTGGTGATAACCGTCAACGACTACACCCGCCATCAGAATTTCACCGGGGCCGACCTGGTGATGTCCCATCTGGGGGAACCGGATCAGCCCCATCAGGTGCTGTCGGGTCCCCTTGGCCCCGAACCCTATTTCACCCTAGAGACCGCGATCGCCCTCGTGGCCCAACGCCCCTAAGGCCCTCGGGCTGGGGACCACACCCCCCATGGGGTCACCCCCTTACCACTTCATAAAGAATCGATATAACACCCGCCCCACAACTGTTCAGCCCTTTGGGATCTGGTCCATTATGGAAAGGCAGTCTGCTGAGGAAAGAGGGATGGGGTTGTTTGACAACGTGTTCAATGCTGAAAAGGGCATCACGGAAACCCAGTTGACGCCCGCCGAAGCCTTTGCAGCGGTCGCCCTCGTGGCGATCGCGGCGGATGGATACCTGTCCGACCAAGAAGGGCGGGACATGACCATGGCCCTGTCTCGGATGCAGCTCTTTCGCAGCTACTCCAACGATGTCATGCACCGCATGTTGGACAAGCTGTTGTCCCTGCTCAAGCGAGAAGGGCCAGGGGAACTGGTGAACACGGCCAAAGCTTGCCTGCCCCAGGATTTGCGGGAAACCGCCTTCGCGATCGCGACGGATCTGGTCCTTTCCGACGGCACCGTCACCTCCCAAGAGCAGGCATTCCTAGACGACCTCTATCGCATCCTGGAAATTCCTGGGGACACCGCCCTGCAAATTGTGCAGGTCATGACCATCAAAAATCGCGGCTGATCCGGCAAGGGGCTGTCATCCATTAGCGTCAGAACCCTGGTTTCACAACGGCTACAGATCCTCGCCGGATCATAGAGCCTAACGCGGTAAGGCTGACCCCGCCAGGCTTTCATCTGTCATGGATGACGCGCCCTAGACGTCCCCCACCAGTTCTCCATTTACCTCATTGATGGGGCGACGCCGCAGTTCCACCGATTCCGATCGCGGCAGGAGGTCAAACAGCTCCCGCATCACATCGTCGATCGCCTCATAGCTAACCAGCCCCGCCTCATCCAACCGCACGGTGCCAGCACCATCTACCACCACCGTTTGCGGCACCACGCCCTTAAAGTAGTAGCCCGGTTCCGTGGGCTCGTAGCTGTCTCGCACCGGAATGGCGTCAGCCATAACGGGGATGAAGGTGGCAACCCGACCATAGGGGGCCTGCAACTGGGAAATGACGGAGGCAAAGCGCTTGCAGTCGGCGCTGTCGTCCACATAGAACACCAGCAGGGCGGGCCGATCTTGCTGGAGGGATTGGGACAGGGTGACCCGAGGCGGCACCAGGGAGCCATTGCCCGCATAGAGGGCAAAAATATTGCCGTCAAAATGGTCATCATCCAGCCCAGCCCAGGCCGTGCCGCTGAGGCTCAACCAGCCCATGACCACCATGGCGATCGCGATCGCCAACCGTCCCATCCATGTCCGCATCCGCAGTTGTTTCATCATGTCCTAGCTGCTTCGGGTCCGTTGCTATGCCACCGACCCGTTAATCACGCCACCCCCTATTACGCCACATTCTGGGTCCCCCCTGCTGCCCCAGTTGCTCTAGGGGCTGACACCGACGGGCAGGCAGGCTCAGTAAAACGCGCAGCCCAGCACCTTACTCAATACTGATGCCGCCGATGGTTTGGGCCTTGCGGGGGGCGGCCATGGGGGCTTGCTCCATGGTGCGCTGACGCTGGTGGTGGGCTTGAAAATAACCCTGCCAATCGGCTGGGGCATTGAGGGTTTCGCCGCCGTGCTGGGTGAGGCGCTGGCGCACCTGGCACAGCACGGGGGTATTCACACAGGCCCCAGAGACAATCACCTGGCCTTTAGTCAGGGCCGGGAGTTCCTTCAGCAGATCGCGCCCCGCCGCTTCGACCCCGTACTTGAGGCTTTCCTGATCCACTGGATTCACAATCCGCATCAAAAATTGGCTCATGCACTGGGACAGCACATCCGAGTCGAGCTTGCCGGGGCGCTGGGTGATCAGCCCCACCCCCATGCCAAACTTGCGCCCTTCACTGAGGATAGTGCGCAGGATTTGCTTACAGCGGGAGGGCTCATGGGCGGGGGCAAAGCGGTGGGCTTCTTCCAGCAGAATGAACACCGGGTAGGGCAGGTAGGTTTCGTCGCTGGCGTCCACCTTTTCTTTGACCGTATTCAGGCGGGCCTGGTAGCTCTGGCGCAAAACGGCGGCGCAGATTACCTGCTGCTCTTCTTGGCTGATTTCGCTCATTTGCAGCACCGTCACCTGACCCGGTTCAAACAGGTCCTTGGGGGCCAAGTGTTCCATGGGGTGAAAATAGTCGGAGCGGGCCAGTTTCTCTAGCTTCCACTCGATCGCGGGGGCAGAAGAGCCCAGTTTCTCATTGCCTTCGTCATCGGTGCTGGTGTCCGCTTCGTGGACCGCCCGGATCAAGTCGTTCACATCCCAGCGGTAGTCGCCTTTGCGGTGGCGCTTGAGGATGGCGAAGCCCTTGTTGAGGATGGCCTGCTGGCGATCGCTCATATCCGGCAGCAAGGACAGCAGGTCGTAATATTCCAACGACGACAGGCGAATGCGGATTTGATCGGGGGAGAGGATTTTTACCTCGGGGGCGTAACCGTCGGTGCTGGCGAAGGCAGGATGGCCCCGCATATCGCTGAGGGTGCCATATTCCCCATGGGGGTCAAAGATCAGCACCGCCGCCCGGTTGTAGGGCCGCATCAGTTCCTCTAGCAACACCCCAGCGGTGTAGGACTTGCCCGATCCCGTACCCGCCAGGATGGCCATGTGGGTGCTGACCAGTTCCTTCACATCCAGGGTGACGGGCACGGCGTTGCCGGGGCGCAGCAGCAGGGAGCCAATGTGGGCGGAGCCGATCTCCCCTGGCTGTTTTTTGTTCACCACCCGTTGCAGGGTGGCGTCCTCGACCCGGTACACCTTAGCGCCGGGGTCGGGGGTGATGCGGGGGTTGATAAACCCCAAGGCGGGGTGAAAGTAGCCGATGACGGCCACGGAGACTTCGTAAATTTCGGGGTTGGGGTAGGCAAACCCCACCAGGGCGGCGATCGCTTCGGGGTTGATGGCGGTGTCGGCAAAGATGCGATCGGGCAGGTGATCAATCAGGCGGAGATCGGCGATTTTGCCCAGAATCTCTAGGGTTTGGTCCCCCTGTTGGGCAGTGTAGGCGACAAACTCACCGATTTTGACCTGGCGATTGTCAGCGGTAATAAATAGATAGTCGTTGCCTGTCTCGCCAGGACCTTTGACGGTGCCCACCACCTGGGCCATATCCATTGCCATAGCGTCGCCACAAGAAGAAGGTCTGCTGCGTCACCCTAGCCCCAGAGGACGGGCGGGGGGATAGCTCGCGCCCAATGCCCGCAAAACCGCTGACCCTGCCTAAAACTTTGGATAAGAATCTGAGGGATCTGCGGAGTCGTTCTGAAAACCCACTGGATAAGCTGAGGCTAGGCGTTAAGCTCTGCTCCAGTATAGTCAGCCATTTGCCCCCAAACATGGGGATTTTAGTAAATCCGTATTGGTTTACCCAAAATCCGCAGTAGGCTATTGAGTTTTCTAAGGGCTAGGGGGTAGACGCCAAGGCATATCCTAGGTTCAATGAAGGCAGAGGTGACGGATGCCATTCATGATGCAGTCTCCCAAGCAAGATGGCGAAGCCGCCCACCCCCTATTGGGTGCAGGTCCGGTGGAAATATCTGCGGAAAAGCTCGAAGGTCGCGCCCGTCGGATTCGGGCGGTGATCACGGTGCCGCGCTCTGTGGAGCAGGTCTGGCAGGTGCTGACGGACTA
>JAQCHG010000186.1 GCA_027619675.1 Cyanobacteriota bacterium | reverse complement strand
CCAGTTGGCCATGGCTACCACCCCCCGCAGTACGCTGATCACGGTGCCCACCCTGGACCTGATGCACCAGTGGTATAGCCAGTTGACCCAAGCCTTCCCTGAGGTGGCGGTGGGGCTGTTGGGGGGTGGTTCCCGCGATCGCAGCGACATCCTGGTGGCCACCTACGACAGCGCCGCCATCCATGCCGAAACCCTGGGCAACCGCTACGGACTGCTGATCTGCGACGAGTGCCACCATTTGCCCAGCACCTTTAACCGGGTAATTGCCGAATATGCGATCGCCCCCTACCGCCTCGGCCTCACTGCCACCCCCGACCGGGCCGATGGTCGCCACGAAGACCTCACCACCCTGCTGGGTCCCATTGTTTACGAACAGCAGCCGGAGGATTTAGCGGGGGATACCCTCGCCCCCTATCGGGTGGTGCAAATCAAAGTCCCCCTCAGCGATTGGGAGCGCAGCCGCTACGATCGCCTGGTGCAAACCCGCAACCGCTTTCTGCAAGACAGCAATATCTGGCTGGGTAGCCTGGAGGGCTGGCAGCGGTTTGTCCAGGCCAGTGCCCAGTCCCAGGCGGGGCGGCGGGCGATGCTGGCCCACCGGGAAGCCAAAACCATTGCCCTGGGCACCGAGGGCAAACTGCGGGTGCTGGCGGACATCCTGGCGGATCACTATCCAGATCGCACCCTGATTTTCACCAACGACAACCAGACGGTGTACCGCATTTCCCAAGACTTTTTGATTCCCGCCATCACCCACCAAACCCCGGTAAAGGAGCGCCATGGGGTGTTAGAGCGGTTCCGCAGCGGCGAGTACCCCACCCTGGTGGTGTCCCATGTGTTGAATGAGGGGGTGGATGTGCCCGATGCGCGGGTGGCAGTGCTGCTGTCGGGCACGGGCTCCACGCGGGAATACATCCAGCGGCTAGGGCGCATCCTGCGCAAGGGTAGCAGCGCTAAACAGGCCCTGCTCTACGAGGTGATTGCTGAGGAAACCAGTGAGGAAGGGGTAGCCCGCCGCCGCCGCGCCCCCTCCCCCCGGCGTCAGTCTGGGCAGTTGGACCTGATCACCTATGGCGGTGAGGCGGACGGCGGCGCGATCGCGGCGGAATCGCCTGAATCCTGGCCCGATCCGGACTTCTAAGCCCGAGTTTCTGCCCCGTTCCCAATCTCTCCGACCTGTGGCCCAGCAATCGTGTTACCCGATCCACCTCAGGGCGCAGGCCCCTGCGCCCCTACAGCGTTTCCAGAGGAGCATGGGACGCAAGCTGCAATCCAGGAACCGCTTACCAACCCCGCCTAAACCGTCGTGTAGCTGCTGGCCTGACGGGTGAACATGGTGTGGTATTGGCCTCCCAGCGCCATCAGACTGTCATGGTTGCCGCTTTCAATAATGCGGCCATGCTCTAGCACGATGATGCGATCGCACAGTTTCGCCAGGGCCAAGCGATGGCTCACCACCACCGACATCCGCCCTCGGGCAATGGCCCGAAAGATGCGGTAGATTTCGTGCTCATTTTTGGGGTCGAGGGCGGCGGTGGGTTCATCGAACACCAGTAACTCCGCCTCCCCCAATCGCATCAGGGCACGGGCGATCGCCACCCGCTGCCATTGCCCGCCAGATAGGTCAATGCCGTCCTCCAACTGTCGCCCCAAGGGGGTGTCTAAGCCATGGGCCAAGGTTGCCGGTAGGTGGGCGATGCCCGCTTCCGCCAGCACCGTAGCCAGGGCGGTATCTTCCCCCAGCTTGGGGGGATGGCCCCAGCCGATGTTTTCCCGCAGGGTGGCGGGGAATCGGGCGTAGTCCTGCATCACCACAGCGATGCGCGATCGCACCGCCTCCAAATCCAACTGCTTCAAATCCGTGCCATGCCAAGTGATGCGGCCATCACTGGGGTCATAGAGGCGACAGAGCAGCTTGGCCAGGGTGGTTTTGCCCGCCCCGTTTTCCCCCACCAAGGCCACCATCTCACCGGGGTGGATGTGGAGGTTGATGTCCTGCAAAATGGGGCGATCGTCGCTGCCCGGATAGGTAAAAGACAGGTGATCTAGACGAATGCCCGCCCGCTCAGCATCCGCCGTCGTGGTCAGCCGTTGGGTCCCCGGCAGCAACTGGGGCTCTAGATCCAACAGTTGAAAAATCGGAGCCGTGGCCAGGGAGACATCGTAAATATCCCCGGTGTGGGCAATCAGAATGTAAAGGCTGCGGCGCAGTTGCAGAATGATGCCCGTGTACAGGGCCAAATCCCCTAGGGTAAGCCGACCACCAATCACCGCCATCACCACATAGGCGTAGGGCAGCGCCACCCCCAGTCCCCCCAACAGGGACCACAGCATCACCGCCAGGGCACCTTCCCGCCGCACCTGCTCCATGCGGCCAAACAGGTCGTTAAAGAGTCCGTGCCAGCGATCCGTCAACACCCCTTGTAGGGAGAACAGTCGCAGTTCCTTGGCATAGTCGGGGCTGGTGATGGTTTTGCTGTAGATGCCCATTTTGCGGGTGAGCCCCGCCTGGGTTTCTTCCACCCGCCAACTCTTGCGGTGGTGGCGGATTTCCACCCCAATGGAGGGCAGGGCCGAGGCGATTAGTACCAAAGGCACCCACCAGCCAATGGTGCCTGACACCACCACGGAGGGAATGAAGGTAAACGCCCCCATGAAGGTGGCGGCGATGATGAAGGCGAGCCGCTGGATCCGATCTAGACCCTTTTCCGCCAGTTCCAGCAGATTCAGTAACTCGGGGCTTTCAAACAGGGCGATGTCGTTGAAGAAGGCCACCTTTTCTAGCACCCGGCCCCGCACATGGCCCTCCACCCGATCGCGCAGGGAGGCAAACAGGCTGGAGCCCACCGCATCCACCGCATCCACCACCAGGTTTAACCCCAGGGCGATCGCCACCGCCCAGAGAATGCGGGGGTTGGCCAGCATCACCGCCAGGGGATCGGTAATGCCCCCCTGATCGACCAGGCGGGCCACCTCATCAATGACCACCTTGCCCAAAAAGAGGGACACAGACGGCCCCGTCCCCGTCAACAAATTCAACAGGGCCAACCGCTTGAGTTCTCTGGGGGCCGCCTGCCCCACCATCTGAAGGCTGCGGCTTAGGGCCTGACGGGGCGTTAAGTCCTTGGGGGTGATCGCCATAGGGTTGACGGGGCTAAAAATTGGGTTAAAAACTGGGCCAACATTCGAGTCCGGTTAATGGCTGTACCCCCGGCACCGGGCGCAGAGTCTTGCACTCCGACGCAGATCGGGTTTTGAACGGGAGGCATTCAAGCTGGCAGTACTTAACCGGATTGCCTAAGTAGGTAGCCAGAATTATTGCGTAGACGTCATTCCGACCAGAGGGAGGAATCTCAAACGCCAGCAATCCGGCGAGATATCTCGATTCCGCTCCATTCCACTCGATATGACCCATACACGATTTATTTAAGGCGACCTACTGACCTGTACATGAAGGGAGAAAAAAGCCGGGTCAAAGCCCCGGAGGACCTTAACCCGGCCCGTGCTCTAGGAGCACACGCGAGTCTACAGGATGGGTTCATGGTGGCCCAGGGCACCGCCTAGCCACAATGGGAAAAAGTTCAGGTAAGTTCAGGTCTTGGGTTCAGGGGCGATCGCGTTGGGCTTAAGACCCGGCCCCGACGGTGCGCTCCAGAATATCCACGGCAGGCTCCACCAAGGCCCAGGTACCGTCCGGCTGGCGGCGCATGGCGGCAAATTGCAGCACTTGCCCTTTGCCAATTTTGTCCCCCGCCCGCACATCCCCCAGGCGGGGCCGCTGGAGGCCACAGAGGCGAAACAGATAGGCGGGCACCTCGGGGCTGGTGAAGGCAATGCAGCCATTGTCGGTGGGCTGCACCTTGCCATCAAAGGGGGCGCGGATGGCCTTGCCTTTGATCTCAATGGAGACATCCCCTAGGCCCCCCATGACCCGGTAGCCGCCCACTTCGCTACCGGGCTGCAAGGCCCACTCTTGATGGATGGGGATGTTGCGGGGGGCAACGGTGGGACCTCGGCCACAGGCGGCGATCGCCCCCACCAGCAAGCCCCCCATCACCAGCCGTCCCCCCCAAGTGCTGACCCAAGTGCCGACGGTTTCCATGGCAGCCATGTTAGGGGGCCTCCCGCGTAAAGCTAAAGTCATAGCCCGCGTATTCCCCATCTTCGTAGAGAACGACGAACCAGGTCTGGGGATCAAAGGCGAGGGGATAGGCTTCCCGTTCCGCCGTCACCCCCTCCCGCACCTCCGTGGCGTTGAGGACGCAGTAGGGCTTAGCAATCACCTGCTCCACCGCCTCCCGCGAGGCCCGCTCAGGGATGGCCAGCAATTCACTCAATTCTTCTCGCCCCAGCACCGATTGGGATTCCACCACCTGCTGGCAAACATCAACGGCCACGGGGGCGGGGCGATTCACCTGGGGCACCACCGCCACTAGGGCCAAAGCCACCGCCCCACCCCCCGCACTGGCCAGCCACACGTTGGACTGCCGGGGCACACGGCGCACGGGACGGCGGGGGGCCTGGGTCCGGACACGGACACCAGCCGTCCCAGGGGCAGGACGGGGGGAACGGGGGGTGGCCCAATCAACCCCCGGTGCACCATTGGGGGCTGTGGCATAGGGGTCAGCGATCGCCGATCGCCGCTGTGGATGGCCCTGGGACGGCTGGGGCGGACCATAGCCCGAACCGTAGCTAGGACCGTAGCTTGAACCATAGGTCCGCGCCGCCGTCGCCACCCGAGGGGAGGCCGGAGGGGCATGGCCAGACTGGGCCTGGTAATAGGCGCTGTATTGCTGGGTTGGACGGATGGAATGACGTGATTGGGACATGACACTGCCCTCCCAAAAGACTCCACCCCCTGGGCGATCGCCGCCTGAGCCTTCCAGATCAGGGCCAATAGCCTCGGGGAACTTACCTAGACAGGAGTATAGTACACATGTACTTAATTGGTAAAGGCTAGGGCAAATTTAAAGATTTGCTACGGTAAAAGGGACGCCATCAGAACCGGGGCTGTATGGTTCCACCCACGCTACAGGCGGGAGTTTGAAAGCCCTTGGCGTAGCGGGCGTAGCGTGGGTAGAGCGGAGCAAAACCCACGAACCATGGCAGCTTGAACCCGTCAGCCATGGCATCGCCAACTCCCCTAGACCTGTCCCGCTTCTAGACTCG
>JAQCHG010000185.1 GCA_027619675.1 Cyanobacteriota bacterium | reverse complement strand
GAGTATAGCTGATTGAGCGGAGTCGAAATCAGCGGCAGGTGTGAAGTTTGATTAGTCCCAGCTACTTACCGCTGGCGAAATATTTTGCAAACTTGCGAACCCACGGCACGCCCCCTAAATCCCCAAGTTTGGGGAACTGCCGGTCTTTACTCTCCCAAACTTGGGGACTGGGGGCCTACGCAGACCCCTGCGCCCCTGCTGATTCTTTGGGGTGGAGCGTCACGGCATCCCCTCCATCAACTTATCCCGAACTGAGGTTATGTACGTATAAACAGAAGCCTCCTGCCCACAAGGAAGGTCTGGGCATTGGCGTCACGCAGCGCTAGTGGGTCATCTGCCGCGATCGCCCCCAAGCCTTGCGCAGTTCCTCTAGACCCAGTATCAACGGGGGACACAGCAGCAACAGCAGCCACTGCATGGGGTCTAGGGGGGCGGTGGTAAACACCGCGCGCAGGGGTGGTACGGAGATGATGGTGAGGATGAGGGTCCATTCCACCGCAATGCCCACCCAAATCAAGGGGTTGCTAAACCAGCCCAACCGCCCGATAGCGGTGCGCTCCGATCGACAGGCAAACACGTTGCCGTCTTGGCAGGCAACGATCGCCGCCAGGGTAAAGGTGGTGGCTTGGGTATAGAGAACCACCACCGCCGCCGGGGCCGTGTGGTTCAACAGGGCCGGGGTCACCGCCTGGAGATCCGCCAGGCTATAGCCGTGGGTCACCCAGACCCCACCAAAGGCGGCCATGCCCACGGTGGCCTCTAGCACCCCCAGCCAGCCGTAGGCCCGCAGCAGTAGAGCGCGATCCATCAAGGGTTGTTGGGGCGATCGCGGCGGTTGACGCAGAGTGCCCTGCTCTGGAGCCTCTGCCCCCAAAGCCAGGGCGGGCAGCATGTCAGTGCCCAGATCAATCGCCAAAATTTGCATGATTACCAGGGCGGGGGGAATCTTCAGGGCCACCATGGCCAGGAAGGGCACCAGTTCCGCCACATTCGAGGCCAGGATGTAGGTGATGAACTTACGAATGTTTTGGTAGACGGCCCGCCCCTGTTCGATCGCGCTGACGATGGTGGCAAAGTTATCATCCGTCAGCACAATATCCGCCGCCTCCCGTGCCACGTCGGTGCCGTTGAGGCCCATGGCGATGCCAATGTGGGCGGAGCGCAGGGCCGGAGCGTCGTTGACGCCATCCCCGGTGACCGCCACCACCGCCCCGATCGCCTTGTAGGCTTCCACCAGCCGCAGCTTGTGTTCGGGGGACATGCGGGCAAACACCAGCTTGGCCCGATATTTCAGCAATTGTTGCAGTTGCGCGGTGGACAAGTGGCCTAGATGATCCCCCGTTATCACCCGCACCTGTTCATGGGGATGGGTCGGGTCATCCAGCAGCCCAATTTGACGGGCGATGGCCTCGGCAGTGAGACCATAGTCTCCAGTCACCATCATCACCCGAATGCCCGCTTGGTGACATTGGGCGATCGCGGCGGGTACCTCGGGGCGCGGTGGGTCAAACATGGCCACCAACCCCAGGAAGATCAACCCCTGCTCTAAATCTTGAGCCGTCATGGCCCGCATCTCTATGGAACCGGGTCGGGCCGCCAGCCCCAAGACCCGAAACCCTTGGCGGGCCAGATCATCATTGGCAGCCACCACCTGCTGCCAGTCGCCTTGGGTGAGATCCCGCTGGGCACCGGCCCGCCAAATGAATTGGCAATGGCGCACCACCTCCAAAGGCGCACCTTTGGTAAAGGCCACCAAGGGGGGCGCGGCAGGAAACAGGTGGGGCCAGTGGGTCTGCTGCCAGTCCAGCACCACGGTCATCATGCGGCGGCGAGAGTCGAAGGGAATTTCCCGCTGGCGGGGATAGCGCTGCTGCAACGCCGCCACATCGAGCCCTGCCTTTGCCGCCGCCACAATCAGGGCCGCTTCCGTAGGGTCGCCAATTTCTTGCCAACGGCTGGGGGCGTTGAGATGCACTAGGCGGGCGTTGGAACAAAGGGCCGCCCCCATCAGCAGCAGGTGCATGGTCTCGGCCTGGGGGGCATCGTCGGAGAGGTGAATGTGGCCGTCGTTGGGGTCATACCCTGCCCCAGTGACGGCGATGTGCCCCGCCCGGACATCCGCCGCTGGGGTCTCCACCGCCGGGGGCAACCATAGGGAGCGCACCGTCATTTCGTTTTTGGTCAGGGTGCCGGTTTTGTCTGTGCAGATCACCGATACGGCGCTCAAGGTTTCCACCGCCGACAGGCGGCGCACCAGGGCATTGCGGCGCACCATGCGCTGTACGCCAATGGCTAAGGAAAGGGTGACCGTGGGCAGCAGTCCCTCCGGCACCAGGGCCACAATGATGCCGATCGCGAAAATGAAGCTCTCCCGCACCTCCATGCCCACCAGCAGGGAGGTCAAGGCAAACACCAACACCCCCATGGTTACGGCGATCGCCGTAATCACCCGAACAATGTGGTTAACCTGCACCTCTAGGGTGCTGGGTTCCCGCTGCACCGAGGTGGTGAGGTGGGCCACCTGGCCAAATTCCGTTTCGGTGCCGGTGGCGTAGACCACCGCCTGCTCCTTCACCGCCGCCACGGTGGTACCCGCCAGCACCAGGTTGCTGATCTCCGCTGGGTTCGCCCGCTCATGCTGGGGATATTCCCCCTGGTGGGGGAGGGGTTTGCCGCTGCGGATGGAGCGGGCTTCCCGCTGGCGCACTGGGTAGGGGGTGCGGGCCACGGGCAAAGATTCCCCCGTCAGGACGGCCACATCGAGGTACAGGCCCTCAGCGCTGACCAACCGGGCATCGGCGGAGAGGCGATCGCCCTCCTCTAGCTGCACCACATCCCCCCGCACCAGTTCCCGCGCCGGGATTTGGCGGAGGGTGCCCTCCCGATAAACCCGCACCTGGTGGGGCAACACATTTTTGAGGGCAGCCAGGGCCTGCTCGGCGCGAAATTCCTGCCAAAAGCTGAATGCGCCATTAATCCAAATCACCGCCCAAATCGCCCACCCCAAGGCCGCCGTATGGGAAATGAACGCCAACCCACCAGCCACCCACAACAGCAGCGCCATAAAGTGGGTGAGCTGATCGCCCAAGCGCCGCCACAGAGGACGACGGCGGGGCTCAGGCAACTCATTAGCCCCAAACCGCTGTAGACGACGTTGGGCTTCGGCTGCGGTCAAGCCATTGGGATCAGAAGCCAGGGACCCGTACACCTCAGCCACGGGCAGGGTCCACACCGGACGATGGGCAGCAGTCATGGAACAATCCCTTTCCGCCCCAGGGCGGAGCGCGGGGACGGCAGCTACGGCACCGGGGTCATCACCTGAAAAGCCCCCCAGTCCAGCCCTGACGCCACAAAGATACCGCCTCAGGGTCCTCCGTTAGGACGCTGAGTCCTTGGGGGTGCGGTGTCCTGCTGTCAGCACTGCCACCCCTGATCCTAGAACTTGGGCCAGCCGATGAACCCAATTGGGGACAAGCCTTAACAGGGCGGCTGAAAGGACTCAAATATTTGCCAATCTTTATTATCAGCTCCAAATAATTTTGAATTACTTATGATTGACTTTTAGAATTGACATTTTACATTCGATGGTGTGCGGGTCACCATGGGGACATTCGTGCAGTTCATGTTGTCCCGCTATTTAGAAACGTCCTATGGTTGCTCTGGTTGATTCGCCTCCTGGTTTGCAGTCCCCTGGACGCTTAACCATACAAACCGCCGCGATCGCCCCCGATACGACGGTGATTCGCTGTCTGGATTGGGACCGCGATCGCTTTGACATCGAATTTGAGTTAAAAAACGGCACCACCTATAACTCCTTCTTGGTGCGGGGAGATCAGACGGCGCTGATTGACACCAGCCACGGCAAATTCCACGACCTGTACCTGGCGGCGTTGGCCCAACAGGTGGACCTCAGCCAACTGGATTATTTGATTGTTAACCACACCGAGCCAGACCACAGCGGCCTGGTGAACGCAGTGTTACAGCGGGCACCCCAGGTGACGGTGGTGGGCTCCAAGGTGGCGATTCAGTTTTTGCAAAACCTGGTCAATCGTCCCTTTGCGTCCCTGGTGGTGAAGAGCGGCAGCCGCTTGGATCTGGGCCAGGGCCATGAATTGGCGTTTGTCTCGGCCCCTAACCTGCACTGGCCGGATACGATTTTCACCTACGACCCCAGCACCCGCATCCTGTTTACCTGCGATGTGTTTGGCATGCACTATTGCGATGACTGCCTGATGGATGAGGTGCCCCCCCTGCTGGAGGCGGATTTTCAGACCTATTACGACTGTTTGATGGGGCCAAATGCGCGATCGGTGGTGATGGCCCTAAAGCGCATTGATCCCTTGGATGTGGCGCTGATCGCCACGGGCCATGGCCCGCTGTTAGCCCACCACCGGGACCATTGGGTGGATCATTACCGCACCTGGAGCCAGGCCCAAACCCGCAAGGAAACCTTTGTGGCCCTGTTTTATATGGATGAGTATGGCCACAGCGATCGCCTGGTGCGGGCGATCGCCGACGGCATTGCCAAAACCGGGGTAGCGGTGGAACTGGTGGACTTGGCGGTGGCGGACCCCCATGAGGTACGGGAACTGGCCACCTGTGCGGCGGGCTTTGTGATTGGGATGCCGCCCCAGGAACCCACGGGTAACGCCACCCACCCCGGCCTCAGTACCCTGCTGGCGGCGGTGTCTCCCCGCCAGGTGTTTGGCCTGTTTGAAACCGGGGGCGGGGAGGACGAGCCCCTCTATCCCCTGCGGGCAAAGCTGCGGGAGTTGGGGCTGACGGAAGCCTTTCCCCCCATTTTGGTAAAGGCGGCCCCGACAGCAGCGACGGATCAACTCTGTGGGGAAGCGGGCACCGACCTGGGGCAATACCTGGACCGCGACCAGGCGGTGAAGCGCAGCAAAACCCTGGACTCTAGCTTGGACCGGGCCTTGGGCCGCATCAGCAATGGCCTCTATATCCTCACCGCCCAGCAGGGGGAGGTGGCCAGTGCCATGCTGGCATCCTGGGTAATCCAGGCCAGTGTGGAGCCCTTGGGGGTGGCGATCGCCGTTTCCAAAGACCGCGCCATTGAGTCCCTGCTGCACCCCGGCGACGACTTTGTGCTGAATGTGCTGGAGGAGGGTCACTACCAGCCCTTGATGAAGCATTTTCTAAAGCGGTTTCCACCAGGGGGCGATCGCTTTGCGGGC
>JAQCHG010000184.1 GCA_027619675.1 Cyanobacteriota bacterium | reverse complement strand
AATTTCCCAGGGGCTGTAGCTGGCAACAACACCCGCCCATTGCCCCCCAGGGTGTTGAGAGCGGGTAACCATTGCCGCGCCCGCCCCTGGGATCTATAGGGCTGACGCAAAATGCTGCCGAATCCTCGACTTCCGTTGAGGCCAGGGGCTTAAGCTCCTGGTTCGTCGGTGTGACTGCGTAAGTCTTGATCTGGCTAGGGGCTGGGACCGTTGTACAGCGAGGGTTCTGGCGATCAGTCATGACCGCCCCGAGCCCCTGGATTAGGTTTAATCAATGACGCGCCTTTGTGCCATGTCTGTCATGGAGTTCCTATGTCTGCCTCGCCTGCCTTTAGCCCCAACTTTCACTTGCCCCCTCGGGCACCCCGCCTGTCGGTGGTGCCCGCGTCTGCCCCTGTCCACCCCCCGCGTCCCCAAGGGCGAGGACGGTGGCGCTGTATGAGAACCCTAGAAGGTCACGGCAGTTGGGTCCGCACCGTTGCCGTGAGCCCCAATGGCCAGTACATCGCCAGCGGCAGCGGCGATCGCACCGTCGGCCTCTGGGCCTTGGCGGAGGGTCGTCAACTCCGGTCCCTGGCGGGGCACACGGGCTGGGTGCGATCGGTGGCCTTTAGCCCCGACAGCACCCTCTTGGCCAGCGCTGGCAATGACAACACCCTTCGCCTCTGGGAAACCGCCACGGGCAAGTTGGTGGATGTGTTTCACGGCCACACGGGCTGGGTGCGGGCGGTGATCTTTAGCCCTGACGGTCGCTATCTGTATTCTGGTGGCCAGGATAATGCGGTCAAGCTGTGGCGCATCGGTAAGGCAGACGCCATTCAAACCCTGACGGGGCACGATCATTGGGTGCGATCGCTGGCGGTTAGCCCCGATGGCACCACCTTAGTCAGCGCCAGCCAAGACGCCACCCTGCGCTTCCATCGGCTGCGGGGGCAAGGCACCAACCATGTGCTGACGGGCCACGAAGGGGAAGTGCATTCCGTCGCCATTAGCCCTAACAATTGGTTGCTGGCCAGCGCCGGAGCCGACTGCACGGTACGCCTGTGGAAGCTCAACAGCGGTCGGCAAATCACCCAGTTCCGCGCCCACACGGCCCCGGTCAACTGCGTTACCTTTAGCCCCGATGGTCAACTGCTGGCCACCGCCAGCAATGACAAAACCATTCGCATCTGGCACCTCGATAGCGGTCGCCTGGCGGGGGTGCTGGAAGGCCATGAGGGCTGGGTTTGGACGGTGGCCTTTGCCCCCGATAGCCGCACCCTGATCAGCGGTGGCTGGAATGGCCAAATCAAAATCTGGCCCCGCCAAGCGCCCTAAGCCCTGGCCTAAGCGGTC
This sequence comes from Cyanobacteriota bacterium, assembly GCA_027619675.1. Lineage (GTDB taxonomy): Bacteria > Cyanobacteriota > Cyanobacteriia > Phormidesmidales > Phormidesmidaceae > PCC-6406. Next base: position 3,871 of record JAQCHG010000184.1, on the reverse strand, counting down.
ATGCTTTCTGCTGCCCAGGGTTGAACTCCGAACATTTCTGGATCAGGCGGTGGGGAGTTTTACGGCGTTGACGGCGTGATCGATGGGTTGACGATAATTATCCGCAGGTTATTTATGGTGAAGTGGAAACCAGAAGCAAACCCCAAAAAGTGCCTTGGCGCAATACTGCTGATGCTCTCAGGTGTTTGTGGTGCTAGCGCTCCTGCTCAAGCGTTGCCTGACATGGGATTAGATGAGTTTATCAGGCAGTTCAATCAAGACGCTCTGACTCCCTTGTTCTACACACTGGAAGTTGTACGGCAATACGAAAATGGGATGCCGGAGCTTGTTTCAAGCGTTCCATTCGAGGATGGAACGCTTATTTTTTCAGTCTATCTAAATAATCAGGGCTCCGTTGTTCTATCAGAGGAACTGAGTTATCAACTGGATTGTTATGACCCTGCAAATTGTTTTAACAATATTCAATTTGAGAAAGGCGATCGCGAAGAAAATGGCCAGAGTCTGATTGAGTCGCTATGGGGGCAGGAAATGCTAGAGGATTTCCACGCATCAACCCTAGCTGCTGAAGACTATACCGCCTATGGTACAAACTACTGGAATAAAATGTACTGGTATGAGGGTGATCTCTTTAATTATGAGGTATTAAATAGAAGGCTGGATACTGGCGCTAGTATTCACATATTTTCCAGTTTTACAGTAGTTTCTAAGCAGGATTCATTGACGGATCGAATCGATCATTACAGGTATTGCATAAGCAGCCCAGATAACTTTATTGAGTGTCCCTAAAAAGGTGGGTCGTAGTCATGTCGGAATTGTTGCAGATGCGGTGTAAGTCATTATTCACCAGGTAATGGAAATACCCCTCGCGATCGCTACACGATTCTACCTGTAGAAAAAGAAATTAAAGCCCCTCATCCGATGTCCCTCGTGCCGAAGCGCTGCCTCGACACGCGATCTTGAGGCTCTGCCCCTAAGCTCTGGAGTGGCGGCGGAGCCCCTGGGGGACGCGCCCAGTCGGAGGCTGGGGGTGAGGGGAACACCGATGCCTGTCCCTGCGGTCCGCTTGAACACATATGTGAGTGTCAACACGACGCAATTACTTCGCAAGGCCCCTCAGGATGTCCAATTTGTTCTCTGGCGCGCTTGGGGACATGAAATTGGGAATGGTTGACGGCGTTCGTCGCGGGCGTGAGAGAAACTCGACTGGCCATTCAGTAACGCGGCGCTCTTTCACGTGGACGTACTGACCCGGCTCCTCTTCAGCGATGTATTCCTCTTGCAGCACGAGGGCGAGTGGCTTCTGCGCCCCAGCCGTTGAGGCTGAGAACTCCTCTGCCTCTTCGTAGGTCGCGAATGCAGAGTAATAGTCAGCGCCATCGAATTCGTCGGCAGCACCGGCTCTGGGGTAACACCAAACGCGATACTCAAGGACCGCGTCCCACACATAGCCGCCGCCTGCCTTTGCTGATGCTGGGTAGCTGCCGACAAGTGATGGGTCGAGAGCGGTTGGGTATCGCGACAGGGATTCCATTGGTTTCTAACTACGTATTCAGCCTATGTATTATTGGACTCTGCTTCTAGGCTCTGGAATGGCGGCGGAGCCGCCGGGGGACGCGCCCAGCCGGAGGCTGGGTGCGAGTTAGTCGCCTCCCCTCCCTCGTGCCTCGACACGCGATCCTGAGGCTCTGCCTCCGGGGAATGGCGGCGGAGCCGCCGGGGGGCGCGCCCAGCCGGAGGCTGGGTGCGAGGGCAAAAGTAACACAGTGTAAAGGGATATTAAGCCCAGGGGGAAGCACAAACCACCCGAAAACCGAAGTCATTGTAGCGGTCGCCCGGATCGAAGCGATTACGGACCGCTGAGCGGCAGCGACCTGGATCGGCATACCAGGAACCGCCCCGGACCAGCCGATAGCGCTCATACTAGCTATATATTGACGTGGTGCCATCGGTCGGTGCCCCGTCGTAGCTGGGGTGCCAGTGGTCGAGGCACCAGTCGTAGACATTGCCGTGCATATCCCCCAGTCCCCAGGCATTGACCCCAAAGTTGCCAACCTCGGCGGTGGTTTCTCGATAGAGGCCCTTGCTACCGCCGCCATAGGTGTAGTTGCCGTCATAGTTAGCGATGTCAGTGGAGAGGGTGTCGCCCACAAAAAAGGGACTGGTGGTGCCCGCCCGACAGGCATATTCCCATTCGGCTTCCGAGGGCAGGCGGTAAGTCTTGCCGGTGTATTGGGAGAGGCGATCACAAAACTCTACCGCGTCATACCAGGTGACCTGCTCAACAGGGCGATGGTCCCCCTTGAAGCTACTGGGATTGAGTTCTAATTCACGGTTGATGGCAGGTAATGACGCCACGACTCGCCACTGTGCCTGCGTGATTGGATGCTGCCCCATCCAGAATGCTTGGATCGTGACGGGATGCTGGGCCTCCACATCCAACCCTTCGGTGTCTGGATACGAACGAGGATACCAGTCTCGTCCAGCCTCATCTGGGGGCGACCCCATCACAAAGTCTCCCCCTGGAATCGCCACTAATTCCAAGGTCAGGGCTTCCGGCAGAGCTTCCCGCCACACCCGGATGGCCTTGACCTCAGTGATGACCTCCCCATCCCGCAACTGAGGAATCAGCATCGGCACCGCTTCCCCACTGGGGGCACCGATCAAGCCCAGGGCGCGGGCGGCTCCCTGGCGCAGGGTCAGGGGCTGATCCGCCGCTTCTAAGATTTGCAGCAGTTCCGCCTTGCCTGCCTGCATCTGCCCCAGGGCTTCAGCCGCGCTGCGGCGCAGGGTCGCATCTTCCTGAGGCTGGGTGAGCAGTTTCAACAGGGCAGCTTCGCCAATGCCGAGCTGACCCAAGGCGCGGGCGGCGGCCTCGCGGGGCGCGAGGGTTTGGTTGGGGTTGGCTAGCATCCCGACCAGTTCGGGCTCGGCAACTTGGGCGGCGGCTCCCCGTTGGCTGAGCTTGATCGCCGCCTCGATGCGAAATTCCTCTTCGGGGGCAGAGAGTTCAGCGATTAATTTTTGAATCCGGCGGGCCTCTTGTTGTTGCAGCAGCTCGTTGGGGTCAATGTGGGCCTGGTGCAGCAGTTGATTGGGTAAGTCGGGGGCAATGGCTGCGTGGTGGGCGTTGTCTAGCCAGCAGTCATACAACGCCAGCAAAAAGCCGCGAATCGCCTCCGGGGTTTCCTGGGTTTGGGCCAGCTTTTGCTCAACGGATTCAAAAAAGCCTTGCCAGGTACCGGCGGGGTCGGGTTGCTGGCAAGCGTGCTCGACCCAATAGACCGCAGCGAGGTATTCAGCTAGGGGATCGAGAATGATGCGGGTACTGTCCCCTGGTTCGGGGGTTTGCAGCACTTGCAAGCGTTTTTCTAAGTAGGTGAGGCGATCTTGGGGCGGTGTGGCCTCGTCTAGGGCGCTGAGGGCGGCGAGGGCCACGTTTTTTTTGATCGTCGTCGGGCGGTAGGTTTGCTGGAGACAGGCCCAGGCAATGGCTTGGGCGTCTCGCTGTACCGCTAGGTCATCCCGTTTGTTGTCCGCTTCGATGGGGCGGTTGAGCTGGTTGAGGTAGCTGAGCATCAGCTTGGGCACCGAGTTGGGCAAAATCGTATCGGTGCGCTCACGGGCTTCAATCATGTGCTCTAGGTACAGGCGCGCCAGCAGCACTGTAATGCTTCTGCCTTTGACCATTTCGCTGAGGCGATCGCAGCCCTTGAGATAATGGAAATCTTCAAATAAATCCTGCTTGCCCTTGGCCTCCAGATAGGCCGACATAAACGGCAACAGCCGACCGGAATCAATTTTCAGCGACTTTAACACCGTCTTCAAACCCCCCAGGGCTTCTTCCAGCCGGGAGGTCACCACCAGCGCCTTG
>JAQCHG010000183.1 GCA_027619675.1 Cyanobacteriota bacterium | reverse complement strand
TGGCGTAGATCCCAAACAACAGGCCAAGCTGTTCCAGCCCTTTGTCATGGCCGATGGCTCCACCACCCGCCGCTTTGAGGGCACCGGGCTGGGGCTAGCGATTTCCCGCGACTTGATGACCCTGATGGAGGGCAGCATCACCCTCTACAGCGAAGGGTTGGGCAAGGGAGCCCTGGTGGTGATTGCTCTGCCGCTGTTAACGGTGGATCCCGCAGCCGATCCCCTGGAAACTGGGGTACTGACGGAAGCGGGCGGGTAGCGATCGCCACCCGCCCGCACCGATGGGCTTGCCTAGTACGCAGCGTAAATTGCCAACCTTTTTCTAGGGCGGGAGAGCGGAGGAGCTAGGGAGCTAAGGGAGATGGGAACTTCCGCCAAAGAGAACGAGGATCCGTAACCGCTGATGCACCAGGATTGTGGCAGCCATAAATCAACGTCAGTCCGGGATAATTCTCAGTGCAGCAATGCCGTCTCATTCCATTCTAGAAACGCCGTAGGGGCGCAGGGGCCTACGCCCTGGCAAGGTATCGGGCGACACGATTTCTGAACCCAAGGTTGGATGAGCATGATCCGGATTGCAGGACACAAGTCCATAGACCTAGTCCAGCGCGGCGTAAGTTTGCCAACCGTTTCCTTGGGTGGGGGAGCTGGGGAGCATGGGAGATAGGGAGTCAGAAGGTAGGGTTACTCGCGCCAAGCTCAACTAGGGGCATGGCTGCGCTAGGGCACCCCTACAGAAACAGGCAAATCCCTTAACCCGAACTCACGTTAGATCACAGTCCCTAGAAGGGAATGTCGTCGTAGTCCACCTCCGGTTCAGGAGCCGCTGGGGTGGCGGGGGCCGCCGTGGGGGTCGCCGTTGGAGCCGGGGCTGGCGATGATGCCACCGCCATGGGGGGCGGCGGCATCGCGGGGGTGCCGATCGCCGCTGCCCCCAGGGCTCCAATGCTATAAACCCGCTGGGCGGTCATCTCCACCTGCTTTTCTTTGAACCCCTCTGGACGGTCGAGGGTGTTGATCGACAACCGTCCCTCCAGCAGCACGCGATCGCCCGTGCGATATTGGGTTTGGATTTCTTGGGCCAAATTGCCCCAGCCCACCACCTTCATTTGCTGGGGGGCATCCTCCGCCCGCAACCCAGGGAAGGCCACCGAAAACTCCGCAATCGGTGTTTGGTTGTCCTGGGTGTAACGCAGTTGGGGATCGCTAATCAGTTCCGCTAGGAGGGTGCAGTGGTTCATAGGAGACTCTCTTCGGCGTAGTGGATACCCTGTTCTTTTTCAATGAACGATTGGACTCGGGTGCGATAATCCCGCAGGTTATTTTCCACCCACTCCCGATCTTCGCTGTTAGCAAAGATATGGACTAGGGGTTCCCCGGCATCGGGCAAGATCAGCAGCCAGCTATCGCGATCGCGATCAATGATTTTGACACCATCTACTAGTTCTAGCTGTTCCGGGTCGTGGCTTTCAACCATGTAACGCATCAATGCCCCTTTGACCGTCCAGGGACAGCGCAGGGTTTGGGTGCGGTAGGAAATGCGCGGCAACTCTGACCAGATTTGCCCCAAGGTATGTTCCTGGATGGTGAGCATTTCAATCAGCTTGGCGATGCAAAACATGGCATCAAAGCCGGGGTGCAACTGGGGGAAGATAAAGCCCATATCGCTGCTGCCCCCCAGCACCACATTGGGGTTCGCCTGACAGGCTTCCATCAGCGCCGTGGGATTCACCTTGGTGCGGATGACGCGGCCATCGTGGCGGCGGGCAATGGGTTCCAATGCCCCCGTGGCGTGGACAGGCACCACCACCGTGCCTCGGGGGTTGGCCGTCAGCACCATATGGGTCATCAGCGCCGTCAGACTCTCGCCGCGAATGGGGGTACCCACCTCATCCACCAGCACAAACTGCTCACCATTTGCCGAGACCTGCACCCCAAACGTCGCTTGCAGGGCCTGCACCACCTGGCCCAATTGCCCCAGCATGATTTCCCGCTCGGGGGCTGAGGGGGCATTGGGGCTGAGGCTGGCGTTGAGCACCACCGCATCACAGCCAAATTTTGCCAACAGCCGGGGCAGCACCGCCCCGGATACGGCGTAGGCGTAGTCAATCACCACTTTGGACTTGCTGGTGCGCACCGCCTCACTATTGAGATGGCGCTCAAAGGCGGCACTGTAGGTGTCAATTACCCGGCTGGGGTAGGTGACTTGGCCAATTTCGTGAATCTGGGCGCGGCGCAGGTCTTCCTTAAAGTAAGCCCCTTCGATCTTCTTTTCCTTCCCCTTGGGGATGTCGATGCCCTTCTCATCAAAGAACTCGATCAGAATGTGATCCTGCCGTTCTGGATGAAGCCGCACATGGATGCCCCCGGCTACCCCGAGGGTGGGCAGCACCGCTCGGGCCACAGGAATGGCGGTGGCCTCCAGGTTCTGGATGTTAATGCCCACGGACATGAGACCGGAAATCAGCGATCGCGACACCATGCGAGAGATGCTGCGCTGATCCCGCGACACCGTAACATGGGCACCCGGCTTCAGGGTGGAACCATAGGCCGCCCCCAGCTTCACCGCAAACTCTGGGGTAATGTCAATATTGGCGAGTCCCGACACCCCCCGCTGGCCAAACAGATTGCGCTGGGCCGTATTCCCCCAAATCAGATTGATATTGAGGGTAGCCCCCGACTCGATTTGCTTACTGGGCCAGACCCGGACGCTGGGGCTGATTTGGGCCTCTTCCCCCACGGTGGACAGGGCACCAATCACCGCCCCTTCCAGCACATGGGCGCGGCGATCGACCCGAGTGCCCCGGCCAATCACGCAGGCTCGCAGATGGGCCTCTTCCCCCACAATGGCCCCATTCCAAATAATCGGGCGCTTCAGGTCGGCATCGTTGCCGATGGTGACGTTGTCCCCAATCACCGTGCCCGGTTCCATATTGACCCGCGCCCCAATGCGGCAATTGCTGCCAATCATCAAGGGTCCTTCCAGCTTAGCGGTGGGATCAATGTCGGTGTTTTGGCCAATCCAAACCCCCGGCGACTTCTCTTCGTAGTAGTCAAAGGTCATGTGGACCTTGCGGTGGAGGGCGTCGTACTGGGATTCTCGGTAGGCATCCAGGTGGCCCACATCACACCAGTAACCCTCCGCCACATAGCCAAACATGGGTTCCCCCTTCTCCAATAGCAGGGGAAACAGATCCTTGGAGAAATCACATTCCTGGTTGGCGGGCAGGTAGTCCAGCACCTCCGGTTCCAGAATGTAGGTGCCCGTGTTCACCGTGTCGGAAAAGATTTCGCTAGTGGAGGGCTTTTCTAAAAAGCGCTTGATGCGGTTGTCCTCATCGGTGATCACCACCCCAAATTCAATCGGGTTAGGGACATGGGCCAGCACCAGGGTGGCTTTTGAGCCCCGTTCTTTATGAAATTGCACCGCTGCTTGCAGATCAAAATCCGTCACCCCATCCCCGCTGATGACCAAAAACGTATCGTCCAGCAGGTCGGCAATGTTTTTCACACACCCTGCGGTGCCCAAGGGCTGGTCTTCCTCTACGGCGTAGGTCATGTGGATGCCGAAGTCGCGGCCATCCTGAAAATAGTCCCGCATGACATCGGGCAAGTAGTAGAGGGTGGCAATGACTTCATTGACGCCATTGCGCTTGAGGAGGTTAACAATGTGCTCTGCAATTGGCCGGTTCAGAATCGGCACCATGGGCTTGGGTAAGTCGCAGGTTAAGGGTCGCAGCCGAGTTCCAGACCCTCCGGCCATTAGCACTGCTCGCATTAAAACCTCCTTATGCTGCTGTTAAACGGTTTTGTGGTGTCGGCCCCCACTGCATGGGCAATGACACCCTGACGAATGTCGGGTGTCTGCTGGTTGTCTCAACCTGACTGCGTAAGCAATCCATGCAATCCCCCAATGGGGGTAACTTTAGTTCCCATCATCTGTGGAGACTATCCCGAGGGCATCTGCCAAACAGCAGAGACAAGAGGCTGAGATTGTGCCGCACCCCATCCACAATGGGGAAATTCAGGGACACCCTGCCCCTACGGATGGCGACACCCGCCTGATGCCGAGGGCACATCGGCCCCCACGGATAGACTCGGGCATTTCCTACACTGGCTACAGGCCAGCCCTGACCTTGGGGAAACTAGCCTCTGGGGAGACCTGTCAATCATCCAGGGGCGGGCTGACGTTGTTATTTTAATAGGTGGGGATACTGAGCCCTAATCTAAAGACGGAGAAGATCATGGGAATGGTATTGGGAATTGTGGCGCTGGTGGGCTACGGCTATGGTGGCTGGCGCTTTTGGAAGGGGTTTCACCGCACCAACTTTAGCCAAGGTCGCCTGAGCTTGACGTTGATGTGGCCTGTTTTTTTGGTGAATAAGTCCTATCGTCAAAATTTTGGTAAGGCGCTGAAGGGGTAGCGTTGGCCAGCGGGGACGATCGCGATCGTGCCGCTGGGGGACCGTTACAGTAGCCTGGGGGCAGGCGTAGCTGCTGCGCCCCTGTGCCGTGCCATTCAAGGACCTGTTGTTGCCGTGTCACCAACCCCCTGGGGAGAACGCTTGAGCGCCGTCGCCGCCCGCTTCGATCGCGAGTATCGCGGCCAAACCCCTGACATGCCCGACTCGGTACAAAGTTTGCCCGTCTTTCAAGCCTGGGCCAGCGGCACCCTCAGCACCTATGCCGCCACCCCCTTTTGGACCCTAGCCCCCCCAAAGAAGGGCCAAACTTGCTTGGACCTGGGATGTGGTCCTAGCTTTTTGGTGTATCCCTGGCGGGAGTGGAATGCCCGCTTTTATGGCCAGGACATTAGTGGGGCCATTTGCCAGATGGTGAATGCTCGGGGACCCCAACTCAATTCCAAGCTGTTTAAGGGCATGGTGCAGGCTCCGGCCCACCAATTAGATCGCTACGAACCCGCCCAGTTTGATCTGGCGATCGCGACAGGGGTCAGTTGCTATTACCTGCCGGACTATTGGGAGCAGGTGATCACCCGCCTCAAACCCCTGCTGAAGCCTGGTGGTGTGTTTGTGTTTGACGTGATTGATCCAGACAAGCCCTGGGCAGAAGACTGGGCCATTTTAGAAATGTATTTGGGGGTGGAGGTGGAGTTGACCCCCCTAGGGGATTGGCGATCGCTGATCAAAGCCACGGGTCTGAAGCTGAAAAAAGAACAGCCCGGCGAACTCTTCCACAGCTTTAA
>JAQCHG010000182.1 GCA_027619675.1 Cyanobacteriota bacterium | reverse complement strand
GGGCTGAAGCTTTTCAGGTAGCTTCTAATGGTCAGCTAGAGTTGGGATTGGCGGAGCAACCTTCCCTTTATACAGTTCAGATGCACACCTAACAAGTCGCTGCACCGGAACGCCGAAAGCTGGTTGGTGAGTGGTCAAGGTTATCTGCGTCCGGTGAGCTTGGTCGTTATATTCAGCACTCTGGCCAGAAATTCACTCTTTTCATTGCCTATAATCCAGAGTCCACCTCACCAAAACTGTCCAGGCTGTTGAAATGACCGTGCTCCCGATTCAATATCTAGAGCCTCGATCACGAAACTTTTTCGAGTTTGTGCGGAATGTTTCTTGGTCAATTTTCCGAAATGCCGCTCCTGTAAGTTTAAGTTTTCAACATTCCTGGAATTGTATGTAGCTGCATATGAAAGGCTGCTAAGAAAATGGAGAAAGTGGCTGTTGATACTGCAATAAGTACGAATTCAACCGCGCGTCATCGTCTCAGTTTGCGGCTGGGGCTGTACGGTACCCTGCTGCCGCCGCTGGTGGGGATGACCCTGCTGTACTTTGTGCCGATCGCCCTCCTCTCTATCTACAGCATTTGGCATCTGGAATCGTTTGAAATCGTCCAGAGCTTCAGCCTGGAGAACTTTCAGACGATCGCCACCAACCCCGCCTACCGCAAAGTGCTGGTGCGTACCGTAGCGATCGCCCTGGGGGTAACGGTGATTGATGCCGCGATCGCCCTGCCCCTGGGCTACTTCATCACCCGCCACGGCGGGCGCTACCGTCAACTGCTGACCCTACTGGTGATCTTGCCCCTGTGGTCGAGCTACCTGGTGCGGGTCTTCGCCTGGAAAATCATCCTGGGCTACAACGGCGTGATCAATACGCTGCTGGTGTCCTTGGGCATTTTGGCGGCCCCTAGTCAGGCGTTTTTGTACAACAGCTTTGCCGTCACCCTCACCTTTGTCCACGTCTGGCTGCCGTTTATGATTTTGCCCGTGATCACCGCCTTTGAACGGCTGCCCGCCTCCCTGCTAGAAGCCTCCGCCGATTTGAATGCGCCCCCCTGGTATACCTTTCGCCGCATTACCCTGCCCCTGGTGATGCCGGGGGTCCTGGCCGGGGGCATCAACGTCTTTGCCCTGACCATGGGGGATTTTATTACCCCCAGTCTGGTGGGTGGCCCCAGCGACATCATGCTGGGCAACGTCATTGCCTCCCAGTTTGGGGTGTCCTACAACTGGCCGTTGGGAGCCGCCTTTGCCCTGGTGGTAATGGCGATCGTGTTTTCGGGGCTGGCGATCGTCCTGCGCCAAGGCGCTTTGGAGAACCCATGACCACCGCCCGCCGTCCGCGCCGCCCCTGGGGCCTGGGGATCACTGCGGCCCTGATCTACGGCTTCCTCAACGCCCCGATCGCCGTGCTGGTGATCATGAGCTTCAACGACTCCGCGATTCTCTCCCTGCCGTTTCGGGGCCTTACCCTGGCCTGGTATGGGGCCACCTGGCGCGATCGCGCCATTCAAACCGCGCTGCTCAACTCCCTGACAGTCGCCGCCGCCGCCACCGTGCTGGCCACCCTGCTGGGGCTGCTGGCGGCCTTTGCCATCTACCGCTATCGCTTTTGGGGCCGCACCAGCTTTCGCATTGCCCTCAACCTGCCGATTTTGCTGCCGGGGATCGTGACGGGGGTGGCGATGCTGGCCTATTTTTCTCAACTGGGGCTGGGGCTGTCGTTGGGGACGGTGATCGTCGGCCACGTCGTCTTTGGTTTGCCCGTGGCCTGCGGCCCCATCCTGACCCGCCTCTCCCGGTTTCCCCGCAGCCTAGAAGAGGCGGCCTATGACCTGGGGGCGCGTCCGGCCCAGGTGTTTCGCGGGGTGATTTTTCCCTACATCCGCTCCGCTGTCATCGCCGGGGCGCTGCTGGCCTTTACCCTATCCTTTGATGAGGTGGTGGTGACCCTGTTTCTCACCGGGCGAGAAAACACCCTGCCCATGGAGATCTGGAGCCGCCTCCGCACCGATATCACCCCAGAAATTGCCGCGATCGCCACCTTAGTCCTCGTCGCTAGCACGGTTTTGGTCCTGCTCAGCCAGTGGATTGTTAAACCCGATAGGTAAGTTTTGAGTTCATAGGTTTGAGGTTTGAATTGAACGGTCCATATCAAAATCCAAAATCCAAAATCCAAAATCTAAAATCTAAACCTAACTGCCCCACCCATGAACCTACCCGCCACCAGTAGCGTCTACCTCGATGCCGTCAGCAAGGTGTATCCCACCGCCCAAGGCGACGTTTATGCGGTGCGGCAGGTGACACTGGACGTGCAGCCGGGAGAATTCTATTCCCTACTGGGATCGAGCGGTTCAGGGAAAACGACCACCCTGCGGTTGATTGGTGGTTTTGAGCAGCCCGAATATGGCGAGGTTTACATTGGGGGCCAGGTGGTCACCGAGCAGCCCCCCTACCAGCGCAATGTGCACACGGTGTTCCAAGACTATGCCCTGTTTCCCCACCTCACCGTCGCCGAAAATGTGGCCTATCCCCTGACGGTGGCGGGGGTTAACCGCAGCGATATCGCCCCCCGCCTTGAGGAGGCACTGCGGCTGGTGCATATTCCCAACCTGGGCGATCGCCGTCCGGCCCAGCTTTCCGGGGGACAGCAGCAGCGGGTGGCCCTGGCGCGGGCGCTGATTAGCCGTCCCCAGGTGCTCCTGCTGGATGAACCCCTCTCCGCCCTAGATGCCCAAATTCGTGAGGCGGTGCGCCAGGAGCTGCGGCAGCTCCAGCGGCAGACTGGGATCACCTTTGTCTACGTCACCCACGATCAGGAGGAGGCCCTGGCCCTCAGCGATCTCATTGCGGTCATGCACAGCGGCCAGGTAGAACAGGTGGGCACCCCGCTGGAAATTTATGAACAACCCGCCTCCCCCTTCGTGGCCCGCTTCATTGGCCAAGCTAACTTCCTCACTGGGCAGGTGATTGCGGACCCAGCCTCCGATTCCAACGGGACGACGGCCCAGGCGGTGACGGTGGCGGTCAACGGTATTGCCCTCGGGGCGATCGCGCCCCATCAGCGCCCCGCCCTTGGGGCAACCGTCACCCTGATGATTCGCCCGGAGCGGATTGTTTTGGGCAACGGTCCAGGCGATACGTCCACGACTGGCACCATCGTCGAGATGACATACATTGGCCAGCGGGTGGAAGCCTGGGTCGATACGCCGCTGGGACGGCTGAAAGTGGTACAGCTCGGCGACAGTCCAACGGTGGGGGAAACGGTACAGCTAACCTGGAGCCGCGATCGCTGCATCCTGCTCACCGCTAGCGCCGCCTAGACGGCCAATGCAGGCCCCAGCCCTCTACATTCAACGGGTGTGTTGCCTTAACCCCCAGCATCCGAAGGCCGTCCGGGTGCTGCCGCCTGCATGAGGATGGCAGCGGCGGCCTTGGCATGGGCTGCCGCATCGGCACTCCGGCGCATCATCGCGACCACGATCGCCCCCTCCACCAGCAGCAACCATTGCTCCGCCACCTTCTCAGGATTATCGATGCCGGCGGCCTGCACCAGGTGCAGAATATAGTCGTAAATCGCCTGCTGGTGGGCGATCGCCACCTGATACCCCGGATGGTCAGGATCCACCAGCTCGACCGACGCATTGATAAAGGCACAGCCGCGAAAATCCGGCTGGGCAAACCATTCTCCTAGCACGTCAAACATGGCCAGCAGCCGATCAGCGGGGGCCGTCGCCTGGGTTTCTACCGCTGTTTGAAACCAGTCTCGCCAGTTGGCATCCCGTTGCTGTAGCCAAGCCGCAATCAACGCATCTTTGGACTTGAAGTGGTTGTACAACGACATTTTGGCCACCCCCGATGCGGCAATGATGCGATCAATGCCGACGTTGTGAACCCCGTCTTGATAGAACAAGGCGGACGCAGCCTGCATGATGCGATCGCGCGCTGAGGGTTTGGGGGAGGAGGGGGATCGAGCCATGGGTGAGAAAAGTTCGATGCGATTTTAGACAGACTTGTCTAAATAGTAGCGATTTCCGTCCGCACCGGGGAAGCCTGCCTATGCCCTTGACAATATACAGGTCTGTCTACATACTTGATCTAGACAGACCGTTCTACATTAATTCCCAAAAGCACCCCGCCCTGCCCGCTCTCACACCCCCCTGTCGCCGTTGATGCGGTTGATGCGACTGCAACCAGGCCGCCTGCCCCCTGGAGACGGCAAAGGCCAAGCCCTTTAAGGAGATTGATCCATGATTGACCTGTACACCTACACCACCCCCAAGGGCCGCAAGCCTGCCATTCTGCTGGAAGAACTGGAGCTGCCCTACACCCTTCACAACATTGATATTGGCAAAGGTGACCAGTTCACCCCCGAGTTCAAGGCCATTAACCCCAACAGCAAGATCCCGGCCATTCGCGATCGCGACCATGACCTCACAATCTTTGAATCCGGTGCCATCCTGATTTACCTGGCGGAAAAAGCCGGTAAACTGCTGCCCACTGATATGGCGGGTCGCGCCACAGTGTTGGAGTGGCCGATGTTCCAGATGGCAAGTGTAGGCCCCATGTTTGGCCAACTCGGCCACTTCCGCAACGCCGCACCCGAGGCGATTCCCTATGCCGTGGAACGGTATCACCGGGAAACCCTGCGGCTGCTCGACGTGCTCGATGGCCAGCTCAAACATCATCCCTACATCGCTGGAGATTACTCCATTGCTGACATTGCCACATTCCCCTGGGTGGCTGCCGCTCAGGCACCGTATCTGGGCATTGCCCTGGCGGATTTCCCCAACGTCGATCGCTGGGTTGAGACCATGCAGCAGCGACCCGCCGTGCAGGTTGGCATGGATATCCTGCAACCCAGTTTCAAAAGCAAGTTTGGGACGCTGGCCCCTGCCGAACCGACGGCACAACTGACACCCGCGTAACCATTGCCCTGTTTGCCCTAGCCCTGACGCCCTGAACTCGGAGGAATTCCCACCATGGCACTTACCCAAGGCACCCATCACATCGGTCTGACCGTTCCCGACATCAACGCGACGCGCGATTTTTTTGTCAATGTATTGGAATTTAAACAGGTGGGTGACGTGCCCGACTATCCCGCTTACTTTCTCTCTGACGGCACCAGCCTATTGACCCTGTGGCAAGCGGTAGAACCGGATCACGCCATCCCCTTTAACCGCAAAACCAATATCGGCCTGCATCACTTTGCCTTTAAGGTA
>JAQCHG010000181.1 GCA_027619675.1 Cyanobacteriota bacterium | reverse complement strand
TCTCTATGGCCGCGGGGTTACCTGCCTCCATGCCCTCACCGGGCAACACCCCTTCGACCTCTACTCCCTGGCGGCGGATCGCTGGGATTGGCGGCCCTTCGCCCCCCACCCCATCAGCCTCCGCTTCGTCCAGATCCTCGATCGCCTCACTGCGCGATCGCTGCGTAGCCGCTACCCCAGTGCCCGCGCCGTCCTCGCCGACCTGCAACCCGCAGGCCCGACCCACCCACTCCAGCCAAAATCCAAAATCCAAAATCCAAAATCCAAAATCCTCCCCTCGCCCGCCAAAATCCAAACCCCCCAACCCCACATCCTCCCTACCCCCCACCGCATCGCCCATGCCCTCGCCATCAGCCCCAGCGGTCGCTGGTTGGCCACCGCCAACGGCGACGGCACCGTTCAGATTTGGGATCTGCCGACCCTCACCCCACAGCAGACCTGGGGCCAGCGCTGGGGCTGGGGCCACGGCTACGGGGACGCCGCCACGGGGGTGGTGTGGACCGGGGGCGATCGCCTCTGGAGCGCCAGTCTCGACGGCACCCTCAAACACTGGTCCCTAGAGGACAACCACCGCCACACCCACCCCAGCCAAGGCTGGGGCCTCACCGCCCTCGTCCACACCGCCACCCACTTGATTAGCGCCGCCAGCGATGGCCGCATCACCCTCTGGCCCCTACCGGACCTCACCCCACCCCTGGATCTGGTGCGCCACAGCCAAATGGTGAAGGCTCTGGCGGTCAGCGCCGATGGTCAACGGTTAGCCAGCACGGGCGATGACGGCACACTGCGGTTGTGGGCATTGCACAGGGGCAACCTGCTCCACACCTGGGTGGGGCTTGGGGGCGGCACTGCGGTGGCCTTTCACCCCCAAGCCCCCTGGCTGGTGGCCGGAACCGCAGATGGGGCGGTAACCGTGCAATCCCTCGATCAGGTGAATCGGGCCTATCCCTTAGATCAACTCGCGGATGGGGTGGGGGCGATCGCCTTCAGCCCCGATGGCCAATGGCTAGCCACCGGAGGCCGGGACGGCACCCTCCATCTGTGGGCCTTTGCCGCCAAACGCCAGGTCGCCACCCTGCACCACGACTGGGGCATCACCGCCCTCACCTTCACCCCCGACGGCCACACCCTGATCAGCAGCGGCAACGACGAAACCCTGCGCTTCTGGCCCTTAGCCCCCCTCGCCGCTCCCTCGCCTACCCACCACGGGTAATCCAGATTCTGCGAATTCAGACAACCTATCCATTCAGCGGTAGGGGCGCACTAGCGACGCCATATGCACTCGCGCCCTACATCTGCTCGTAGAGGCGGCGATCGCCCACCCGGTATATCCGTTGACCCGCGTGGGGGTATTCACACACGTCGTAGTCCAGATGAGTGCCCCCCATCAGGTAGATCAAATCCGTGTTGAAGGGATTGCTGAGCATATGGGCCGGACTGTTGGGGGGAAAGCCCATGAAATCCCCTGGCTGCACGTCAAAGGTGTCGCCGCCAATGGTGGCCCTGCCCCGCCCAGACAGGATGTAGATAAATTCTTCTTCTCCCCGGTGGCGATGGTAGGCGGTCGAATCGTCGCCGGGGGCCACCCGCACCCAATGCACCCCCAAGTGAATGCAGCCCACCGCCGCTGCTAGGGCTTTGCTGTGACGCACCGCCTGGGGATTGAGGGGATGTACGAAGACCTGTTCCGGTAGAGCCGCGATCGCGGCGGCAGACAGGAACGGAGAAGGGACATGCGCGGTGCTCTCAGTCATCATCACCTCCGGGTGGGACACGGTCATTCTGCCACTGCCCCCCGGCTCCCTGACCCCACGCCACCCTAGGGAATCCAGATGCTGCGAATTCAGACAGCACATCCATTCAGCGGTAGGGACGCACTAGCGAAGCCATACCCCTAGTTGAGCTTGGCGCGAATAACCCTACCTTCTGGCTCCCTATCTCCCATGCTCCCCAGCTCCCCCACCCAAGGAAACGGTTGACAAACTTACGCCGCGCTGGACTAAGGCGGTGGGTTTGCGCCCGATGCAGCCGTAGCCCAGGGAATCGGTATGATAGCTGGCCAATTTACACCCCGTGGTACTCACCCTTGGTCGTCGGTTGCATCAGAAAAAAGAAAAAAGGGTGGACCTGAGGCCCACCCCGTTGTGGCTTAAAACTGGCTTCGACAGGATTTTCTAAGCCTGTTGCTGACGGCGACGGAGGGTGGTGGTGCCAACTGCACCAATGGCCAACAGACCCAGCAGAGAGGCGGGTTCCGGCACATCTACCCCAGCGGTATCCGTCAAAGACACCTTGGTTCTGAAGATGGTGTACATGTCGGTACCCCGTGCAGCCGTCCGCAGCCAATCAGCATCAGCGTCAATGCCTTCAATGGTGTTCCAAGTGCCAATACCGTTTTTACCCACGGTTTCTGCACCTTGCCAACCACCGGCAGCGATCGCGGTTCCGAGCTCGTCATTACCAGGAACAGGGTTACCAGTTCGGGTGAAGGGGTTGTCTTCATTGAGGATATATTCCCAGTCGCTGGCGCTGGACAATAACTGCTTGCCCTCTACGTAAAATTCCCCAATCCAGGATTCAGCTATCGAGGCATCGTCCCAAGTGACTAAGTACAAATAGTCGTTATTGCTGATCTCAAAATCCCAGGTTTCCGGTAAAGACCAGTTATATTTACCTGGTTCACCACTGGCACCAACTTCGTTGCGACCGACAAAGTTCAGGATGCTGCCATCCTCATTTCCATAAAACAAACCGTAGAAGTTATCGGCAGTGACCGTTGCCTTTACACTCGCCGCCTCAGCCACTTGAGGGCCTGCTAGCAGGGTGCTGGCGGCGATCGCGCCACCCAAGAATGTTGCTTTCAGAATAGAGTTCATCGCCGGAGCTTCCCAACCAATGTCTACATTGTCATTTTGGTCACCCAACAGCTTTTAGCAAAGGGATTGGGAGCTTCTTTATGGAAGGATTATGGGCAAGGTCCGGATTTCAAAGGTCCGCTTAGGCGAGACGATAGAAAATCCCTTGAGTGAGGGTTATTTGCTGATAAATACGGATATCTTTTAGGACTATTCCCCGTTTTAAAGTCGTGGCGGTGACAACAACCCATAGAAAATACGGATCCCTGGTCAGTGGATAATCTCCCGGACAAAAACAAGGTCGGTAAACTACGGATGCCGATTTCAGACGGGTCGGAAGTTCTACGCAGAGGCAAGGAATTTTACGGATGCTCAGGGAGGACAACGGGCCGCAGATCCCGTACCGTGGGGCGTCAATTTGCCCACTGTTTTCTGGAACAGGGAAGACAGGCCGCTAGCCGGGGTTGCGCCGAAACCAGATTCCTAGGTGGGTAAGGCGATGGCGGGCCACCTGGAGGCGATGGCCCCAGGTGGGAAGACGCTGGAGGTAAACCACCTGTCGGATAAAGGCGGCAAAGCGTCCCTGGATCAGTAGGCCAAAGCTAGAAACCAGGGCATCGCGATCGCCCAAGGTCATCATGTCCCCTAGGTGCAGGTACCGAAAGGCTTTGGGCGATCGCCCCTGCATCACCGCCAGCAGGTTATGGGCGACCGTGGCAGCAGCTTGGTAAGCAGCCTGGGCAGTTTGGGGGGCGGGGCGATCGCGCCGCCAGGGCATGGCCGCCTGATCCCCCACTACAAACACATAGGGCTGCCCCGGCAACTGCAACGAGGGGCGAATCGCCTGCTGGCCAAGGGGGGTAGTCGCCGGGTCTCCCCCCAACCAAGGGGTAGGCCGGGTCCCCGCCGCCCACACCACCAAATCCATCGGGGTCGTTTCTGTGCCCGTGGCGGTGGTGAGGGTGAGGGCATCCGCCGTTATGACCTGCACCCCCGTCTCAAACCGCAGGGTCACCCGTCGCTTAACCAACGCCCGCGTCGCCACCCGCTGCATCCGTGGTGAAAAGGGCTTAAGCACGCGATCGCCCTGCTCCACCAACTGCACCTGCCCCCGCTGCCCCAGCCGATCCGCTAGTTTACAGGCCACCTCCACCCCACTGGGGCCGCCTCCCACCACGGTGACCCGGATGGGCGGGGGGGCCACCGCCTCCAACTGCGCCAACCGGGCCTCTAGGGCATCGGCATCGGCCCAGGTGCGAAAGCGGTAGGCATGGTTCTGCACCCCCGGTACGGGGACGGGACGCTGCTGGCTGCCCGTAGCAATGACTAAGTAGTCGTAGGTCAGCACCTCCCCCGTGGCCAGGGTGACGGTGCGAGCCTGGAGGTCCCAACCTTGGGCCGCTGTCTGGCGGTGGTGGATGGCGGTGCCCTGGAGCAGATCGCCGTAGCGGGGGGCAATTTCCCAGGGTTTGAGTTCGTCCGTCAACACCTCATACAGCAGGGGGGTAAAGGTGAAGCGATCGCTGGGTTCCACCAGGGTAATGTCACAGGGCTGCCGCCCACGACCCTTGCGGGCCAAATACAGGGCGGTGTAGAGGCCCCCAAAGCCCCCACCAATGATACAGATGTGGGGATGGGCGGGGCGGGGCGGAGTTTGCGGGGTTAAGGGGGGCATAAGGAGGGGCAGGACAGGGCCGATGGCTGATCAGGACCGACGTGCAGGACCGACGTGATAGCGGATGAAGTATCCGCAACTTGCCCGGTTCTGGGGCAGTTGTACCACGGGTTTTATGCTTAGGACTGATGCAAAATGCGCCTGCATCCTCGGTCTTCCGTTGGGGCAAGGGCTGAAGCCCCTGGTCTATCGGTACGACTCCGTAAGTCCTGATGCGCCCTTTGCCCATGACTGCCCCTTTTTTGCCCCTGCCGCCCCAGCCGTGGGGCCTCCTCACCCCCGGTACCGTTCATCTCTGGCAGTTACCGATCCCCACCACCGCTGGATGGCTGCCCCAATGGCAGGGATGGCTGGCAGGGACAGAACGGGATCGCGCCGATCGCTTTCACCGCGATCGCGATCGCCACACCTTCATCCTGGCTCGCGGCGGGCTGCGGTGGCTGTTGGGTCAGTATTTGGGGGTTGCGCCCGAGGTGATCGCGTTTAGCTATGGCGATCACGGCAAGCCCCAGTTAGCCGCCCCCCCCAGCCTTGACCCAGCACTGACCTTTAACCTGGCCCACAGTGGCGATCGGGTAGTGTACGCCCTGACCCGAGGGGCTGCCATTGGGGTAGATGTAGAGGCGATCGCCCCCCGCCGTTATGGGGAAGGGCTGATACAGCGTTGTCTCAACCCCCAGGAACAACAC
>JAQCHG010000180.1 GCA_027619675.1 Cyanobacteriota bacterium | reverse complement strand
TCGGAGCCCCTCTCGGACAGGGAAGCCAGTAGCCAAGAAGCCATTCTCAGGATTTATGCGGCGCGGATCGGTGCAGAACTAGAACGCCTAGAAGCGGAGATGGCCCTGCAACAAAAGGCGATGGAGCTGGAGGCAGCCCTAGAAGATTTACACCAGGCTCAAATGCAATTGGTGCAGACAGAAAAAATGTCTTCCCTAGGGCAACTGGTGGCGGGGGTTGCCCATGAAATCAACAACCCCGTGGGCTTTATCCATGGCAACCTCAACCATGTCAAAGCCTATGTCCATGACCTCTTTGAGCTATTGGAGCTGTACCATGCCTGTTACCCGGATGCTGATCCCCGTATTAAAGCGGCGGAGGCCAAGGTAGATTTGGCGTTTTTGCAAGAGGATTTGCCCAAGATTTTGAACTCCATGGAGGGCGGCACCGATCGCATTCAGGGCATTATCAAATCCCTGCGGTTGTTCTCCCGGCTGGATGAGGCGGTGGTTAAAGCGGTGGACCTCCACGAGGGCATCGACAGCACCCTGGTAATTTTGGGGAATTTGCTCCGGGCCAATGGTGCCTATGCGGCGGTGGAGGTGGTGAAAAACTACGGGGAGCTGCCCCTAGTGGAGTGCTATGCCGGGCAGTTAAACCAGGTGTTTATGAACATTTTGGGCAACGCGATCGATGCCCTAGAACCCCAGCGGTTGGCCTTTAATGACAGGGCAGAAGCCCCCGATGGGGCAGACCCGCCCCGCATCACCATTACCACGGGCACCCGCCCCACTGGGGAAGTGGAAATTCAAATTGCTGACAATGGCCCTGGGGTGCCGCCTGCGTTGCAGTCCCGGTTGTTTGACCCCTTTTTCACCACTAAAGCAGTGGGCAAAGGCACGGGCATGGGGCTATCCATCAGCTATCAAGTGGTGACTGAAAAGCACCAGGGCAGCCTCAGTTTTACCTCCCAGCAAACGGGACCCCAGCGCGGCACCACCTTTGTGATTGTGATTCCCCAACAGCTTGGTATAGAGGCGCTAGAGGCTTTGGCTTAAGGGGAATCGCGATCGCATCCGTTCCCCCATGACCGATAATGGATCATGTTGTGAAGATTTGTATCTAAGATGGCATTACCCAAAAACCTCACCACCATCGACGGCACCCCCCTGGCCCCTGAAACGATTGAGGGCAAGGTGGTGCTTTTTGTGAACGTGGCCAGCAAGTGCGGCCTCACCCCCCAGTACAACGGCCTCGTCGCCCTGGATAAAGCCTATGGCGATCGCGGCTTGGTGATCGTGGGGGTGCCCTGCAACCAGTTTGGTGCTCAGGAACCCGGCACCCCCGAAGAAATCAAGGATTTCACCAAAACCAAGTACGACGTGGATTTCACCCTGCTGGAAAAGCAGGACGTGAATGGGGCCAACCGCAGCCCCCTGTATCAGTTCCTCGTCGGTGATGGCCCCGACATTGGCTGGAACTTCGGCAAGTTTCTGGTGGGGCGCGATGGCTCAGTGGTGGCCCGCTTTGAGCCCCAAACCGCGCCCGATGACGCGGATCTGAAGGCCGCGATCGAAAAAGCTCTGGGATAAGGCTGTTTGGCCCAACCATTAACGGACAAACGTTTTGGGCGTTTTGGGGTGGGGCGATCGCCCCACCCAAATGCGTTTAGGGCCTGTGGACAGGCTGCAACTAAACCTTGTCTAGCAAAAGATTGAACTGGCGCAGCACCTTGATGTTCTCGGGGGTGACCATGGCCTGCAAATTGGCCACATCCTGGAGCAGGCGCATCTCGCGGGTGTATTCCTGCTTGAGGATGTTGAGGTAGCGATCGCGATCGGCCTCTGTTTGGGCATGGCCCAGCATATGCAAGGCCAGATTCACATTCCCCAGAGGCTCCCGCAAATCCTCTGACAGTTTGGTCAGCAAATTGGCCTTGATTTTGGCCAGGTCAGTGTTTTCCCGCAACTGTTGCTCTAGGGTCTTGCTGCGTTGCTGCTCATCCCGGTAGGGCTGGGTGAGGGTGTTGTGGCGGGCTAAGCGCACCTGCACCGCCGTCAGCACCTCCTGGGGCCGGAAGGGCTTGGTCAAGTAGTCGTCAGCCCCCGCCGTCATGCCCTCCCGCTGATCCAAGCGATCGGCCTTGGCGGTGAGAAAAATGAAGGGGATGTGGCTGGTGTCGGGCTGCTCCCGCAGGCACTTGACCACACCAAAGCCATCCATGGCGGGCATCATCACGTCGCACAGGATCAAGTCGGGTTGGTGGGTGATGGCGGCTTCAATCCCCTGCTGTCCATCTGAGGCGGTGATCACCTGGTAGTTTTCTAGGGTCAGAATGTCAGCAAGGTTATTCAGCAGGGAGGGATCGTCTTCGATAATCAGGATTTTAGTCATTACTAGGTCGCCCTAAATTAACGCCAGGTCAGGAGCCGCTCAGGTTTTAAGCAACGGGTCTTTTCCAAAGGTCAGCGGTCATGCACCAAGTCATGGGTGTGGTGGAGTTCTGGTGGTTGCACCATGCCACCGGGGCTGAGGCCCAAGGCTCCTACGGGGGCTCACATGGCGAGTTGGCGCATCATTGCCTCCCCCTTACTTGCATATTGCCCACATCCCAGACTCAACTACATAGCCACAGAAATACCCGGCTGTTGGCACCTTTTCGGGGCACAAACAGCCGGGTATTTTTACGAGACTGTGTTGTTCAGATTGGGCCGTAATTGTACGGAAGTCTAAGCAGATTGATTGAGCTGAGGCGTCATTTCTTCGGGGAGGGGGCCAAAGATGCGATCCGTGAGGCGCACGTACCAGGCCGCCGCCTGCACCTGAATGATGTAGGCCATAGCAATGATTAGGGCGATTTCTGACCCCTGTTCTTTGCCAAAGGCGGTCATGGCGATCGCCAGGGCAATGGAGAGGTTTCGCATCACCGTGCCGTACACCAGGGCAATGGCATCCCCCCGATCAAAGAACAGTTTGCCTATCACGGTGCTGAGCAAAAAATTGCCCAGATATAAAATACCGAGGGGAACTAAAAAGGACAGCAGTTCTAGGGGGTTGGCCAGAATATCTTGGGCTTTGAGGGCCATGGCCACAAACACAATCCCCAACACCCCAATGGTGGAGAAGGCGGGGAACTTTTGCTTCAGGTTTTTGTTGTACTTATCGGCCCCCACCACTTGGATCAGGGTGATGCGGGTGGCAAATCCGAGGATCATCGGCAAAAAGACGATGATGACGATCTGCTGAAAAATATTCGACAGGGGAATTTCCACCACCGTCCCCATCAACCATTTGGCATAAAAGGGAGTGGCGACGGACCCTAAAATCAACCCGATTACCGTCATTTTGATGGCGGCGCTGAGGTTGCCCTTCGCAAACCCCGTCCAGGAAATGGTCATGCCGCTGGTGGGCAACAGGGAGGCCAGCAACAACCCCAAGGCCACGAGGGGGCGATCGGCAAAAAACACTCGCCCCATGGCGAAGGCAAAAAACGGCACCACCCCAAAGTTGATCACCTGGGTCACCAGTTGCACCTTGGTGTCGCCCCCCGTCAGCACCTTCTGGATTTGCAGGTTGATCATCATCGGATACACCATCAAAAAGGTGAGAGGGATGATCAGGGCTTTGAGGGGGGCCGGGTTGGTCACAGCGCCGACAATAATGCCAGCCACCATAAAGCTGGGGATGGACCAAACCAGTTTTTTTTGAATAAAGGCTAGGGCTTTCCACATGGGGCGGATTTCCTTATATCTGCATGGGGGGTGGGAGGAGGGCTAACGCCGGGAGCAGCCCAGGGGCGAATGGGCGTTAACCCCATAAACGGATACCTGCGGCTGGGGGCAGGGGCTATCTCCACCAGGGGGATGCCTCGGTGCGGGGATCTAGCCCTGGCCAGGGATAAATCCAGATGGCATCGTCGGCCACCACCACCTGCACCAATTTCAAGGGCAAGGGGGCGGGGCCTCTGACTACCCGGCCCTCGGGGTCATAGCGGGAGCCATGACAGGGGCATTGAAACTGCTGATCGTGGCCATTCCAGGGGAAGGTGCAGCCCAGGTGGGTGCAGTTATCGACGAGGCCGCGATCGCTCAACGTCCCGTCTGTTTGTACGGTTAAATAGGTGGGCTCCCCCGCCAATCCCGCAATTAAGGCACGGGTGCCGGGGGGATTGGCCAAAATTTGACTGGCGGGAATGGGGTTGCCCAGCTTGTCTTTGGCCAGAATGCCGCCCCCCGCTGTGGTGGCTGCGGGGGGGACAAAAAACCGCGTTGCTGGATATAGGGCTGATGCCGCCGTCGCGGCCACCGTGGCCCCCGTCAAAAAGTTGAGTAACTGCCGTCGCGACAGAGAGGAGGAATCGTTAGGGATAGCGTGATCCATAGGTCTCGTTAGGGGTGTGAGGTCTGGTTATCTTTGCGGGTATTGATGCCCAGTAGGCCATACAGCACGCAGGAGCCCGTCAACCCGGTAAACAGGGCGACGCCCCCCGCGATCGCCAGTCCAACCCCGAGCGCAGAGCCGCTATACATCCAACCACCGAGATACAACAGCACCGCTGCGGCTAAGAACCGGAGGCCGCGATCGAGCCAACCAACGTTGTTAAACATGGGATGTCATCTCCAATCACATCAATGCATCAGGCCGTCAGGGCCTAGAAACCGTCAGGGTGACGGCGAAGGGGGCTTTTGTCTGAGGAGTCCCCCCAGCTTCAGGTCTACCGTTGCCTGGTCTGTGGCCCCCTCAATCCCCCAAGGCTGATACCGCTGGCGAAATAGTTTGCAACCTTGCGAACCCACTGCACGCCCCCTCAATCCCCCAATGGGGAGGACTGCCGATCTTTACTCCCCCAAACTTGGGGGTTGGGGGGCCGACAAAGCGTTGACGACTCCGCCGATGTCTCAATCCATGGATTTTGCCAGCGGCATCAAGGCTGGGTGACTGTTCAATTGGAGTTTCCTCCAGCCTTGGGGTAGCCCCAATACTTTTATAACACTAAATAACTAAATAGTAAACTAGTTTTGAGATCAGCCGTTTGATCCGGGTATCACAGGCCCCAGTGACCATGGCCGTGGGGGCGGCATCGACAGCAAAGGACAGAGGATAGCGCCATCCGGGGGACCGTGCATCGGCTAGCCCCACGGTCAGCCCATAGGTTCGAGCTAATTGACGCTGATTAACCTCAGTTCGGGATCAGTCGATGGAGGGGATGCCGTGACGCTCCACCCCAGAGAATCCGTAGGG
>JAQCHG010000179.1 GCA_027619675.1 Cyanobacteriota bacterium | reverse complement strand
CACCAGGTAAAAAACAGATTCTTCGCCTTCAGCCCCAGCAGCCGATTTAGGGTAATCAACTCCGCATAGGCCAGCCCCTTGGAGCCCTGCTCTACCTGAATCACCTGGGGTCGAAACTGTCGCAGCAGGGACACCAGATCCCAACCAAAGGTGAGCAACCCCTGATTGTTTTGACTGAGATTGGATACCGGAACCACGCGAAAGGATCCGTCCTGCCAGCCTTTGGGTTCCACAATGCGGTTTTGCACCCCGCCCGGTTTCCACCGTTTGGGCACCACCACCGTCACCTCAATCCCCGGCTCCAACTGGGCCAGGGTGCGAAACTTCTCGCAGTTGAGATCCACAATATAGGTGTGGCTCGCGACTAAAATTCTCAGTTTAGCGGTCATAACACTGGGGGCTGCCGATGGCTACTAAGTCGCAGGTGGGGGCGTTCATACATAGCTTGTTCACCGTTCATTGTCCACGGGCATGGTCTACCCATAGGCAATGCCCTGGGGCGTCACTTGAATGCGATTAAACTGCTGCCCTCCTTTCAAGGATGGGACCGAAAAATCTTGCCTACGTTTGCTTTTCACTAAATGGAGCGATCCCACCTCTACCTGATCGATGACATCCATGAGGTGGCCGTCTTGCCATTCGTAGACCCAGTCGCGATCCACATTCATCGAGCCAGAATCGTTGTGTACGAGCCCTTCAATGCGGGCTACCTTGATGTCTGGGCTGCGTTCCAGCACTTGCAGCATGGCGACAATGCCTTTCCGGTTGCCGACCTCATCAAAGCAATAGTGTTTGCGGCTGTGGAGGACCTTTTCACAATCGGGGCTTCTGCGAAATAGGTTGGATATTTCTGGGGTATTTCTATACAGCGTCATATAGCCTGCGATCTTGCGGGACACCGTAATCAAGTCAGCAGACTCTAGGGCCGATGGGGGAATCATGGTCTTTAGGTGGCCGATGACCATGTCAATATCGCAATAACCCCAAAATTGATAAGGTTTTAAATAATCATCAAATATCAAGCCAAACATGGGCTTGAAATCGCATAGCTTATAGGGGGTGATCGGGTCAGCGTTGATATCTAGCTTCTGGGAAATTAGCCGTTTGAAGGCCCTGAAGGACATGCGGTGAATTTCCGTGGTGGTACTGCCTTGCCGCCACGATCGCTGGATATTCGCGTTGGTGAAAATTTTGAGATCCGCCAGCCCATTTTTTTCAAAGCTGTGCAGAAAACACTCAAAGTACTTGGGCATCCGCCTCGGTCGCGGATCAAACCAATGCTTGGGTTGGATGAAGAAGGGGATGACGAAACAGACGGGTTTCATAATCAGGGTCAATAGGGGGGCGGGCCTCAAGGTCAATCACCGTAGACCTGATGGGGAGGGGGTGAGATTACGCGGCGGCCTGTTGCGTTTCGGGTACTGGAGGAGAACTGGTGTATAACCGATGGCGATCGCCCGTTTTCACCAAGGTCCACACCGCATCCAGAAAGCCGAGGCAGTAGAAACCAAAGCGGGTGATGATCTTGATGGGGGAACCGCTCTTGTAGCAGGGAGGATTGCCTAGCACGTGGCAGTCAAACAGGCGGGCAAACAATCGAACCGCTTGCCAGGGGGTGAGGTTTTTGAGCCCTAGCAAAAAGTGATTGTGGTAGAAAGTGATTTGGTATTTGAGCGATCGCGTGGTGATGTCGTGGCAGCCCCCGGTTTCTTCCCCCAAGTGGACGAGATGGGCCTTGGGGGAGTACCAAACGATGTAGCCCGTGCGCCGCAGTTGTAGGCAAAAGTCTGACTCTTCCCGCACGGCGTTGCCCCGGAAGCGTTCGTCAAAGCAGAGGCCGTGTTTCGTGAACACATCCCGGCGGTAGGCCATGTTGCAGCCCCGCGCCGTCAGCACCCGCTGGGGTTTGACGGTATGGACCAAATCGATGTAGTACCAAGCGATGCCCGGATCCATGGCTTCGGGGGGGAGGTCCTCGATTTCTAAATCGGGGCGATCGGCCAACTTCATGCGGTCAAAGACCCGTCCGGCCACGGCCCCCGCTTCGGGATGGGCTAAGAATTCTTCGGCGTGGGCTTGCAGATACCCCGGCGGTAGCTCCACGTCGTCATCGATGAAGAGGATGATGTCTCCGCTGGCCTGGGCGATGCCGTAGTTACGGGCGGCGGGGAGGCTGGCCCAGGCCACCCGGTACCACTGGATTTTGCCCACTGCCGCTAGGTGTTGCAGGTGGGCTTGGGTGTCGGGTTGGTGCTGCTGGGTTTGATCCACCACCAGCACCTCAAAGTTGGGATAGTTCTGGCGCAGGGCCTCATCCACGGAGGCACAGAGCACCGCTTCCCGCTGGTAGGTGGGGATAATGACGGAAATCGATGGCCAGTTCATCGGTGGGGGATCCCTTGGCAACCTTGCCGTACCCATGTCCTTCCAAAGTTACCCAGTCAGCTTGGTTTGGTAACTGTGGCTTAGCTGCGGAGGGTGACCTGGAATTGTTTTTCTAGGGCGGCGCGGACTTTTTGGTGGACGGGATCCACGTCTTCATCGGTGAGGGTGCGATCGCTGGCCCGGTACACCAGCCGGAAGGCGAGGCTGCGCTGGCCCTCCGGCACTGATTCCCCCCGATAGTCATCAAACAGGGTGATGGAATCTAGCAGCTTGCCGCCAGTTTTGGTCATCACCTTCTGCAACTCCGCCACCGCCGTGTCGATGGGGGCGTAGAAGGCCAGGTCGCGATCGCTGGCAGGATAGGTGGAGTAGGGGCTGAACTTCACCGCCTTGCGGCGATCGCTGGCGAGGCAGGTGACCAGCACCGACCAATGGAGTTGGAACACATAGATTTCAGGGGGCAGATCCCGCTGTTGGCACAGTTGGGGATGGAGTTGGCCGAAGGTGCCCAGGCGCATGCGCCCCCGCACCCACAGCCCAGCGGTACGACCGGGATGGAGGCGATCGTCGTCAGCCTCGGGGCGATAGTCCACCCCGGTCAGCCCTAGCCGCCGGAACACTGCTTCCAGAACCCCCTTGGCCTCAAACCAGGACATGGGTTCCCCTTTGCCGCCGTTGGTCCACAGCCCGTGGCGGGCATCGCCGCCGAGGATGCCGCCTACGATCTCCTGTTCGTCCACCCCGTTGTCCTGCTGGGAGAAGACGCGGCCAATTTCAAAGCCGTTCAGCGGCCCGTTGCCCTGCTCCAGGTTGAACTGGAAGGCGTCGATCATGCCGTCAATCAGGTCCGTGCGCAGGGCGGAATATTCCGTGAATAGGGGGTTCGCCAGCACCACCTGCTGGGGGGACTCGGGCTTGGTGAGGGAATAGTGCAGCAGTTCCGTCAGCCCCGCCCCCCGCAGGGATTCCCGTAGTTTGCGGGAGAGGGCGGCCTCCGGCGACAGGGCTCCGCCTGCGGCTTCCTGGGGCAGGGTGTTGGCGAAGTGGTCGTAGCCGTAGATGCGGGCCACCTCTTCGATCAGGTCAATTTCCCGTTCTAGATCGCGGTAGCGGTAGGGGGGTACCTGCACGGTCCAGACGCCTTCGGTGTCCGTGGGGGTGACGGTGCAGCCCAGGGTGGTGAGGGTTGCTTGGATGCGATCGCTGGGAATCGCCGTTGGCTCTGGCCCCAAGTCTGTCACTGGCCCCAGCACCGCCTGCACCCGCTCCACCCGCAGGGTGAGGGTACGGGTGGGGTTGATGTCCCCGGCGGCGGTGATGTCCCGCTGCTGGGCCACCACCTGGGCACCCGCTAATTCCCCCATCAGTTGCAGGGCGCGCTGACAGGCTAGGTCCAGTTCCGCCGGGTTCACCCCCCGCTCGTAGCGGGCGGAGGCTTCGGTGCGGAGGCCCTGGCTGCGGGCAGACTTGCGGATGGCGGCGGAATCGAAGTAGGCCGCTTCTAGCAACACCGTTTGGGTGCCGTCGTGGACTTCGGTGGCTTCGCCCCCCATCACCCCGGCCAGAGCCACGGGGCGATCGCTGGCGGTAATCAGCAGGGTTTCTGCTTCCAGCGTTCTATCCTGGCTGTCCAGGGTGGTTAAGGTTTCCCCCCCTCGGGCGTAGTGCACCCCGAGGGTGAAGTCGGCTTGGCCCGCAGCGGTGGCGAGGCGATCGCGATCGAAGGCGTGGAGGGGTTGGCCCCACTCCAGCAGCACATAGTTGGTGATATCCACAATGTTGTTAATGGGCCGGGTGCCTGCCGCCTGCAAGCGCTGTTGCAGCCAAGCGGGGGAGGGGCCGATGCGGATGTTTTCTAATTCCGTGGCGATGTAGATGGGGCAAGCTTTGGGGTCGCTGAGGCCCACGGTGACCCCCGTGCCGCTACCGCTGGGGGCGGCGGCAGGGGGAGCGGGCAACTTCAAGTCTGCCCCGGTGATGGCGGCCACCTCGCGGGCAATGCCCACCATGCTGAGGGCATCGGCCCGGTTGGCGGTGGAGGTGACATCCAGCACCACGTCATCCAGCCCCAGCAGGGGACGGGCATCGTTGCCCACGGTGAGGGTGTCGGCCTCAAAAATGTGGATGCCTGCGGAGTCCTTCGCTAACCCCACCTCCGCCAGGGAACAGATCATGCCCTCGGAGGGCACCCCCCGCAGTTTGCGGGGTTTGATGGTGAGGTCCACGATGGGCAAATGGGTGCTGACGGTGGCCACGGCGACGTAGATATCCGCCCGCACATTGGCGGCCCCGCAAACGATAGTGGAGGGATTTTCAGCCCCGATGTCCACTTGGCAAACGCTGAGCTTCTCGGCGTCGGGGTGGGGTTGGCGGTCTACCACCCGACCAATCACCACGCCATCGGCCCAGGTACGGCGGTCTTCGATGTCTTCCACCTCAAACCCGGCCATGGTTAGGGCGTCGGCGAGGGCTTCGGGGGAGAGATCCACCGCGACGAGATCTTTTAACCAGTTGAGGGAAATACGCATCGAATCGACTGGGGATAGAACGGGGAAATGGACCAGGGGATCAAAGGGACAGGGGAGCAGCGGGCTCAGCCTGGATTCATTGTGCCAAAAGCCTGGAACCCGGCACCAGGGGAGGGTCCGGGTGGGTGGCAGCCGCTCGCGGACCTACCCAAGTCTCGTTAAGGAAACCTGGGTAGGCCGGATAGTCCCTAAGCCCAAAGGCCAGTCTACCGAGGATTTGGGTCCTCTGGATGACCTAGGGAAGGTTGCAGCAGAAATTTGCTTGCCCAAGTCAGGACTGACGCGGTCACACCGACGAACCAGGAGCTTAG
>JAQCHG010000178.1 GCA_027619675.1 Cyanobacteriota bacterium | reverse complement strand
CATTTTGGCCAAAAACAGCCCCTTAGAGCGGTTGGCGGCTTCCGCCTGTTCCTTGGCGGCGGTGAGTTCCGCCGTGCGTTCCGTCACCCGCTTTTCTAGCAGCAGGTTGGCGTCTTTGAGGACCTGCTCTACCTGTTTGCGATCGCGGATATCCCGCGCCACAGCGATGGCATATTCTTGGCCATTGAAAACCAGATAATTCACCTGCAATTCCACCGGGTGGCGTTGGTGGTCTTGCCCTTGATACTCTGACTCCACCGTAAAGCTGTGATCCCGCCGCAACCGCTGCCAGGTTTCTGCCCAGGTCGCCGCCGACAGGCTGGGATCCACATCCATCACCGACTGGGTGAGCAGATCCGCCAGGGTGTAGCCCAGACGGTGGGCCGCCGTTTGGTTGGCGTAGAGAATGCGCCCCTCGGCATTGAACCAAAAAATACTGTCAGAGGCGTGGTCAATGGAAAACTGTGTCAAGGAGAGGGATTGGTTGGCCTGCTGCAATTGATCGAGGGTGGATTGCAGCTCACGGGTGCGGTTCTCTACCCGCTGCTCTAGCCGCCGTTGCAGGGTGTTGAGTTCCAAATGGGTTTGAATCCGGGCCAGCAACTCCGCGTCTTGAAAGGGTTTGCTGATGTAGTCCACTGCCCCCACCGCAAACCCTTGGGTGATGCTGTCCGTATCTGTCGCCGCCGTCAAAAAAATGACGGGAATGGCGGCGGTGCGGGGGTCGGCCTTGAGCCGCTTACACACCGCAAACCCGTCTAGTCCCGGCATGTAGACATCCAGCAAAATCAGTTCGGGGAGATAGTGCTCAAGGCGGCTCAAGGCCCGTTCGCCACTGATGGCTGCCGTCGTCACATAGCCAGCGGCGGACAGCTTGGCCACCATCATTTCTAGGTTGGTGGGGGTGTCATCCACCACCAGGATGGTGTAAGTCTTATCCGCCATGGCCGCTCTCCTCGATGCCCGCCGCCTCGGTGAGGTATTGATGCAGCAGGGCCTCAATTTCTTCAATGCGAAATTGCCAAGCTAGGGCCATGAGCGGAGCCGCAAAGGCTTGGTATTGAGCGTCCTGGGCGACGAGGGCCTGAAGGGTCGCCCGTAGGGCTTTGACATCCCCTATGGCGGCCTGCTGTTGCAGGTGTTGCAGGGTGGCGAGGGGGGGCATCGCCACCGTTTCCCCTTCGGTGAGGGGGGCGGTGGCGAGATCGTGGGCGCGATCGTTCGGGGACTTGGGGGCACGAATCCAGGTGAGGGCCAGGTGGTGGGCCATTAAGTCGAGCAGGGAGTCCCGCTGAATGGGTTTGACCAAGAAGCCGTCGCCCCCTTGGGTTAGGGCCAGTTGCTGGCCTTGGGGGGAGGCAGAGGTCAGAATCACCTTTGGAGCTTGGCCCGTTGGGGTCTGGTGCAGGCATTGCAGGAAACTGTAGCCATCCATCTCGGGCATGACTACGTCGGCAATGATCAAGTCGGGGGGGTGCGATCGCGCCTGGACCAGCCCGGTGTAGCCATTGTCGGCCTCTAACACCTGAAAGCCCAAGGGGGCCAACATCTGCACCAGCACGGAGCGATTGTCGGGGCGATCGTCAATCACCAAGATGCGGAGGCGGCGGCCCTGGTAACCGACAATGGGGCAATCGTCGTTGGGTACTACAGGCAGCAGGGCCGGGGCACAGGGGGTGAGGGGAATCTGAACGGTAAAGGTGCTGCCTTGGCCGGGGGTGCTCTGCACCTCAAGGGTGCCCCCCATCAACTGGACGATTTGCTGGCTCAGGGCCAGCCCCAGCCCGGTGCCTTCACGGTAGCGGCGGCGATCGCCCACCTGCTCAAAGGCTTGGAACAACCGCGCCTGATCCGCCGGAGCAATGCCCACCCCCGTATCCACCACCTCGACCTGGAGGTGACTTTGCGGCCCCGTCAAGGATAGGGCTGCCGCCCGCAGGGTAACGCTGCCCTGGTCTGTGAATTTAATGGCGTTGCTGAGCAGGTTATCCAACACCTGCCGCAGGCGGGCTTCATCCGCCATCACGGCGGTGGGTAAAGGTTCCTGGGGTTGGTAATGAAAGGCAAGGTGCTTCTGGTCTGCCCGCAGTTTAAACCCCTGCACCACGCTCACCAATAGGTTCGGTAAATGCAGGGGCAGGGGCAGGAGTTCCAGTTTGTGGGCCTCGATTTTGCAGACATCGAGGATGTCGTTAATCAACGTGAGCAGGTGGGTGCCGCATTGGTGGATGATGCTCACCCCAGTGGACTCATCGGCAGATAGGCGGGGCGATCGCCGCAGAATTTGGGTATAGCCCAAAATGCCGTTGAGGGGGGTGCGCAGCTCGTGGCTCATGGCGGCCAAAAACTGGCTTTTGGTGCGGTTGGCCGCCTCCGCCTCCCATGTGGCCGCCTGGAGTTCCGCCGTGCGCACCTGCACCCGATGTTCTAGCTCTTGGTTGGCGATCGCCAATGCCTGCAAGGACTGGCGCAACTGGGTCGCCATGCGGTTAAAGGTCCGGGCCAATAGCCCCAATTCATGGTTGCTGGCCGCCCCCACCGCCACCAGGGGGAGGTCGGCCACCTGCCCCCCCTTGAGCTGATCGGCGATCGCCTCAGCGGTGTGGGCAATATCCACAATTGGGTTAACGATGCGGCGGGCAACCCACAGGGTACTGAGGGTCAACACCAGGGCCAAACCGCCCCCCAGCAGCCCAATCGCCTCCGCCAGCCGCCGGGCAGGGATAAACGCCTCCGCCTGGTTCATTTCCACCACCAGGGCCACATTAAACCCCTCTAACCATTGATAAACCCCAATCACAGGCACCCCTGTATAGTTCCCATAGAGGCCCTGACCGTCATTACCGGAGATGGCGGCGGCAATGCCAGGGCTGTTCACCTCCTGATCAAAGCTCATCCCCTCGGCATCGGTAGAAAAAGTCTGGGACGACACAAACATTGGCTGACTGGCAAAGGGGGTGCCAAGATCCGCCACTAAATAGCTTTCCCCCGTTTGCCCCAGACCACGGCTATCCCGCACAATGGCATCCACTTGATAGAGGTTGAGGTGGGTGGACAGCAGCCCCAATGGTGCCCCCTGGTCATCCACGATGGGGATGGTAAAGGTAACGGTGGGTTGGGCCGTCACCGGGTCGGCATAGACGTTGGCCACAAACTCCCCCGCCACGGGCTCAAGGGTGACATCGCTACCATAGATGGGTTGGGCATAGACCCCCACGTTGTCTGGGTTGGTGGACAGGACAATCCGCCCCCCCTTAGAAGACAGCACAATTTCTCGATAGGTGTGCTGATCGCGAATAAACTCCTTTAATAAAGTTTGCAGCTCGACAAAGGCTTGGTCGTAGGCTGGGGTGCCGGGGGCCTGGGTCAGTAAAATCTGGGCGGCACGGTTAACCGTGCTGAGGCGAGAGACCCCAACAATGGTATGGCGATGGGCTAAAAACCAGCGGGTCAGTTCACTTTCCTTAAGGGCGGCGGCGGCGGTGAGGCGATCGAACACCGACTGTTTGATAGAAGCCCGTGCCTGCAAAAATGTGGCCCCCATGACGGTGGCCACCAGGGCTAAGGACAATAGCGAAAAAGAGCCCGCCATTTGGACTAAAAGGCTCTTTTTCCAAACTCGAACCATGGCACTCTTGAACTCAAACTAAGATGCAGACAATCGGGTTCTGGCACGATCGCACCTTGATCGCGGCAGGACCGTCCCCTAGGTCAGGACCTCCGTAGTCACCCCGGTGGACCAGGGGCTTCCCTGGTTCATCAGCCCATTGAGAAGGGGGGAGCATTTCGCGTAAATCCTCTGAGGTCATGTCAGAACCTTGATGCAACAACAGCCACAGTCCCGAAGCCGATCCCAAGGGCGGGGACGGTCATAGGGACCGCTCTCCCTGGGTGGCCCTAGGGCCGATGGTGGGTTTGGGCGATCGCCACCAGCCGTTGCCAAGCCTCCTCCGTCGCGGCCTCGGGGGAGAGACCATCCACCAAGACCCGCTCAATGGCGGTGCCCCACACCGATGCTGAGGCCAAGTAAACGGTTTGGGCATTGGTCTTAGTGTCCCCTTTCAACTGTTGAATCGCGCTAAAGACGTGGGGATCACTGGCATCATTCCAAAATGGCGCGGCGCTCAGGGTCGGCATCACCGGCAAATATCGCCCCAGCGCCGTTTCCAAATAGGTGCCCAGGTGGTCTGGCTCAATCAGATAGGCCAGAAAATCCTTGGCCAGGGCCAGGTGGGGCGATTGGGCAAACAGCACCACCTGCTTCACGGTCACCACGGGCACCAGGGGTTCGCCATCGGGCTCTTTGGGAAACCCGTGGGTGACGATTTGCTGCTGATAAATGTCGGTATTTTCCCGCTGGGAGGCGGGGATAGAGAGTGTGGGGTTGACCACCATCAGGGTTTGCTGGTTGAGAAACCGGGTGTTGTTGGTGCCGTTTTCCCAATCAATGGCGTCGGGGGGGACGTATCCAGCCTTGTAGAGATCGGTGTACCAACGCAGGGCTTGGGCAATGCCCTGGCGCACCGTGGGGTCATCCTGCCGGAGATTGCCCTGGTCATCCCAAAGCTCCACGTCATAGGCATCTAGCACTTTTTCAAAGGCATAGTGGGTGTCGCTAGCCTCGCTGGACATGGGCAACCCCAAGGCGTAAATGTCTTGCTGCCCTTGGCGACGCAGGTCATCCTGGGCCTGTTGCCAAAAGGCCCAAAAGGCATCCCAGGTGTCGGGGATGGGCTGTTGTCGCAACGGGGTTTGATCCAGCAGGGTTTGCCAATAGTGGAGGTAGGTCGTCTGCTGATGAATCGGCAGGGTGTAAAAGGCTTGGGTTTGGGTGGTGCCGTTGTAGTAGCGGGATGCCTGGAGGGCGGCGGGGGAATAGAGTTGCTGAACGGGCTCAATCACGTCGGAGACTTCGGCCAGTGCCCCTTCCCATGCCCAGCGGGCACTGAGGGTTTCGTCGGTGAGGGCCGCATACATCAGATCGGGAGCGGTCCCGGCCTGGAGGGCATTTTCCGCCTTTTTTAAGAGGTCGTACTGGTCAATAAATACCAGGTCAACCTGGTGCCCCGTCTCTGCCTCCCAAGCCGCCACTAGGGCCTCAAAGGCTTCATCTTCCTGGAGGTAATAGCCCCGCTCCCACCAAATGATGAGGGTGTTGTCATCACTGGTGGCGGGGGGTGGGGTGTGTTCGAGTTGGGTGGGGTTACAGCCAATCAGGAGGCTACTGAGCCCCAGCAGCAG
>JAQCHG010000177.1 GCA_027619675.1 Cyanobacteriota bacterium | reverse complement strand
GGCCAAGACTACGGCCCTCAAAATGTGGGGATGGTGGCCATCAGCGCCAACAGCATTCAAACCCACCCCCAAGATGGCCCTGAACATTTGCGAGCCATGGCCCAGCGCTTGGGGTTCTCCTTTCCCCTGTGCTACGACGAAACCCAAGCCACGGCCAAAACCTACACCGCTGCCTGTACCCCAGATTTCTTTCTATTTGACGGCGATCGCCGATTAGTCTATCGGGGGCAACTGGACGGCAGCCGCCCCGGTAACAACATCCCGGTGACGGGGGTAGACCTGCGTCAGGCCCTCGATCAGGTGCTGGCTGGCGCACCCGTTGCCCCCGAGCAAGTGCCCAGCATTGGCTGCAACATTAAATGGATCCCCGGCAACGAGCCTGCCTACTTTGGCTAAGGGTGGTAACCGTTGCCCATCCAGGACTCTCGCAGTCCTGGATGACAGACCTTAAGGGATGCTCCCTCTGTCTCTAGGATCCCCCCGATGCTGGCTGGGGGGACGTGGACCCGAGGGCCTGCCCAGCCAGCCAGCCCGTGGTCCAGGCGCTTTGAAAGTTAAAGCCCCCGGTGACCCCGTCAATGTCCAGCAGTTCCCCCGCTAAAAAGAGGCCGGGGCAACGGCGGCTGGCCATGGTTTTAAAGTCCACCTCCGCCAACTTCACGCCGCCGCAGGTGACAAATTCTTCCTTAAATGCCCCTTTGCCCGCCACCGGGTAGCGGCCCCGGTGCAGTTCTTCCAGTAGGCGATGGAGGCCCACTTTGGGCAAATTGGCCCAGGTCAGGTCGGCAGCTAAGCCCGATCGCGCCACCAGATATTGCCACAGCCGCCGGGGGATAGGAACTGGGGACTGACGGGCGATCGCCCGCTTGGGGGCCGTTTGTCGTAGGGTTTGCAGATGATCCCCCAGGGCCTCTAGGGGCTGCCCCGGTAGCCAATTCACCGTCAGCTCGGCCCGATAGCCCTGGTCGTAGAGCAACCGTGCCCCCCAGGCCGATAGTTTCAGCACGGCGGGGCCACTCAGGCCCCAATGGGGGATCAGCAGTGGCCCGGTTTGGCTTAGGGGCTTGGCCCCCGTCACCGTCAGCTTCACCGCGACGGGATCCATCGCGACCCCCGCCAGGGCCTGGAGGGCTTTGTCCCGCACGTTAAAGGTAAAGAGGGAGGGCACCGGGGGGATCAGGGTGTGTCCTAAGGCCTGGGCTAGGCGGTGTCCCTGGGGGCTGCTGCCCGTGGCCAGCAGCAGGCGATCGCACCTCAAGCTTTCTCCTGAGCGCAGGGTGACGCGAAAGGGGGCGGCGGCGGGATCCCCGAGGGGGGCGATCGCCTGCACGGGGCAGCGGGTTCTGAGGGTGATCCCCAGCCGTTGGGCTTCCCCCAGGAGGCAATCCAGAATGGTGGCGGAATCGTCGGTGACGGGAAACATGCGCCCATCCCCCTCGACCTTAAGCCGGACCCCCCGCTGATCAAACCAGGCCACCGTATCGCGGGGTTGAAAGCGGGTCAGGGGTCCCCGCAGGGCCTTGCCCCCTCGGGGATAGTGCTGCACCAGTAGGGCGGGATCAAAACAGTGGTGGGTGACATTGCAGCGGCCACCGCCAGAAATTTTCACCTTCCCCAAAGGAGCCGGGGCGGCCTCTAGGAGGGTGATTTGGGCCTGGGGGGCGGCCTCTGCCGCCGCGATCGCCCCAAAGCAACCTGCCGCCCCGCCCCCCACCACGATGATCTCCATCCGACTCATCCTTTGGGTGCTGGCTGGGGGTGGCCCTGGGGCTGCTGCCGCGCCATAAACTCTGGGCGCAAAATCCCCATCACATCCATGGATGCGTAGCCCTGGGGCGTTTTGGCCGCCTCTCGGAAGCAGCCTTCCCACACAAAGCCTACGGACTCATAGAGGTGGCGGGCGCGACGGTTGTGGGTCATCACATCTAGCCACACCCGATGGGCCTGGAGGTCCCCAAAGGCGATCGCCAGCACCGCTTCTAGGGTTGCCCGTCCATAGCCCCGGCCCTTTTCGGCAATCACAATTCGCTTCAGGTGCAGGTTATCGTCGGCATCCTGCACATGCATCAAGATCACGTAGCCGACTGCCTGGTCGTTCTCTGCCACTACAATCCAGTGGCGCTCATCATCACTGTGGCACGCCTGGAGATGGCGCTCTGGGGACCATTGGCGAATGTATTGGGCGTTGTCCGCCGCCTGCTCCGCCGCCCGCACAAACATCAGGTCCGCCGCCGTGGTGGGCCGTAGGGTAATGGCCGCGAT
Organism: Cyanobacteriota bacterium; assembly: GCA_027619675.1. Taxonomy (GTDB): domain Bacteria; phylum Cyanobacteriota; class Cyanobacteriia; order Phormidesmidales; family Phormidesmidaceae; genus PCC-6406. Next base: position 2,982 of record JAQCHG010000177.1, on the reverse strand, counting down.
CGCCATGGCCTAAAAGGGGTAAGGCTTGTAGGGGATCCACTGTCCCCAGAGCTTGGCCAGGGTACCGTCGGTGAGCAATCCATTGAGGGTGTCATTCAGCGCGTCTAGCAACTCTCGGTTGCCGGGGAGGACGCCCACCCCAAAGGGTCGCTGGGTCGGGATTTGAAAGGCGACGCGAAAGGCATGATCCTGGGCTTCCGCCGCCATCAACACCAGCTCATCTTCGACAATGGCATCAATCTCGCCCTGGCGCAGGGCCGCCAGCATGGTTTGGGGAACGTGGTCGCTACAGTCGAAGGGATGGATTTCCACGTCGGGGGGAAAGATTTCTGTGACCTGGTGGTTGGGGCTACCTGCCAAAATCCCCACCCGGCGCTGGCTTAAATCGCTGCGCTCAAAAATGGAGCTGTCTTCTCGCACCAGCACCGCCGTATCAAAGCGGCCATAGGGCCGGGTAAAGTCGGCCCAGGCCCGCCGTTCTTGAGTGATGGCTTGGTTAAACCACACCACGTCGTAGTCGCCTTTGCTGAGTTCTGGATAAAACCGCTGGAGCGGCATCGGGCACCATACAGGTTCTAGCCCGAGGCGATCGCAGACGGCCCGAGCCACGGCTGGTTCATATCCCAGACGTTCGCCCCCATCCACAAAGCTCATGGGGCGGGCTTCGATATTGCTGGTCGCAATGCGAAGCTGGCCCGGTTCGATAGTGATGGCATCAACGACGGTTTGCACGCTTGGCGAATTGTTCACAAAAAGCTCTGATTTCCCTGATAGCACGGGATAGTGTTCTGACGACGGGTCGCGAGACGATTGCTTACAAGCTAACAGTCCCCCATGCCTTTGCAAAGATAGCGGTTACCCCTACGGGCAACAACCCCCCACGGGGACAGTCTCTACCGCCTGTCCTGGGTGGAGGATTGGGGATCGGATGCAATCCCATCGCTAGGCCACCCCTCGGCGGGTAGCGGGACGAGCCATCAGTAGGGGAAAGATTTCCCAGTTAGCCTAGGGTGCCCGATGAATCGTTGAAGGTATCGTTTTCTACCGTAGATCGATCTGTTGACCCCACCTCAGCCCTCTTTGGCTGGGGGCTAATGGCCTGATACTGGGGGGATTCAGGGGCGGATGAGGGTGATTCCCCTAGTCCGAATTCTAAATGACTATGTTACGAGTGAAAGGGTGAGGTGGGCTGACCGATATCTGGGTATCCATTGCGGGTATCGGACCAGGGTGGGACTGGTTCCGATGTTGGTGGCCTGGGGCTGTCCTGCGGCTGAGCCATTGCCCTGCACTCGGGAGGAGGCAGCGTTTCCCATCCACATTAGGGGTATCTACAGGAAAATATGAAGATCATGGCTTCGCAGGTGGCTGCTCAGGTCGCCTCTTCCGACCACCACGCGATCGCAGATGATGGCCTTAAGGATGAGGATAACGGGCTGTGGTTGATGGCCCTACCCGCTGCCATGCATCAACCTTGGTTCCAGCGGTTTCACTGGATTCGCTGGCTTGATCGTTTGGCAGAGCAGGATCACATTGTGCAGGTGGGCGGCACTGACTTTGCTGCCTTTCAGGCGGCTTGGCAAACCTTGGTCGCCACAGGTCAGCAACCGGAGCAACCCCTGGGGGAGCCCGCCCCTTGGCCGGTGTTGGCAGACATCCACCAGACTTGGTTTGCCGGGGATCAGGCCCCTGACCACGCCCTAGAAATTACGGGTTGGCAAGAATATGTGGCGGCGATCGCCCAATACCATCGGCCCCACCTCACCCTTGAAACCTTGGCGGATTATGAAGCCATGCTCGATCACTTGGCGGGGGCTTGCTTTCAATTTTTGCCCCATTTGACCCCCGCCCAGCGGGCGATCGCCCGACCCTTTGGCATGGTAGACCAGTGCTACAACATCCTGCGGGACCTCGACGAGGACACCCGCCAGGGCATTTGTTATTTTCCCCAGGAGGTGCTGCGGGAATTTGGCCTCACCACCGCAGACATCCTGAATCGCACCTGCTTTGATCAGCCGGGGTATCAGCCCTTGATGGCCTTTTGGTTCCAAGACTATCTGCCCCAATTGCGTCGCCGCACGGTGCCATTTTTGCGCTCAGACCCCATGCATCCCGCTTGGCAGGCGTTGATTCTGTGGTTTCTCCATCGCTACCAACGCATCGAGGCGGTGATGGCGACTTGCCACTACAACTTTGCGGCCTTTGCCCCCTGCCATTGGCAGCAGGTGGCTGTGGATCTGCAATATCAGCGGCGTCTGGGATGTCCCACCCTGCTGGATTGGCATCAGCGCTTTCGCTATCCCCAGGCCCTGACGGAGTTCACCGGGGCACCTGAGGCTGGCTTTTGCTGGTCTAGGATAGCCATAGAGCGTTTCCTGTGAGGTCACCGATCATGTCTGCTGATGCCAAGACCGTCTTGCGCCATCGTGAACTCTACGATCGCCTAGTGATTGACGTGGCTACCACAGAAGAGGTGGGGCATGTGGCCCACTTGGTGGTGGATGTGCAAACCCATCAGGTGGAAGGCATTGTTTGTAAATCCGGCTTCATGGGGCGTGAACGGCTGCCGGTGCCCTGGGTCAACATTGAGGCGATCGGCGACGACAGCATTGTGGTGAAGCAGGGCAGCGGTGCAATTTCTGAACGGTTTGATGCGGCGATCCCCCTGGATGGCCAGGAAATTTGGACGGATGTAGGGAACCGCATTGGCCGACTGGTGGACTTTTGTTTCGATCGCCAGACGGGGGCGATCGCCCAATACCTGTTCATGGCCCCCGGCTGGCAGGGGCTGACCGAGGGGGTGTATCTGTTCAAACCCGAGTCGGTGGTGAGTGCGGGGCGCAAGCGGATGATGGTGCACCACGCGGCCCTCGTGGATGCGCCCCAATACAGCGCGGGCCTGCCCGATCGCGCCGCCGAGTTTTGGCAAGAGGACGCCACCCAAACCCGCCAGGATCTCCAGGCGGTGGTGGACAAAACCCA
>JAQCHG010000176.1 GCA_027619675.1 Cyanobacteriota bacterium | reverse complement strand
CTTCCAGCTCTATCACGCACTGCTTCAGCCGCTCGGCCTCCCCTCGTTGCTCGCAGTAGCGCTCATACCAGTACCTTGCCCCCGGCTCTTCGGGGGCAAGCTCTGAGGGGTTGGGGGCTGGATGCGCTTCAGGCGTCATGACCCTTATGCTACAAACTTTTGCCTCATTTGCAATAAGCCAGCTTTGTTGCGGTGACTAATTACGTGTTGTCTTAATTCGCGGAATCTGTATTACTTGTCAAGTCCCGCAGTTCACCACCGCGGCCCGCCGCTCCCCACCCCAGAAAACGGCTGGCAATTGACGCCGACGGGTTACTAGGGCGCTAGCCGTGCTTTCTTGAGTCGATTTTCCTCGTACCAGGCAGCGATCGCGGGGACCCAGGCTTGAAAATGGGGCCAAATGTATTCACACATTTTCTGGGCCTCCAGTTGGGCGTCAGCTTTCCAGCGCAGATCGAGCAAATGCATCAGCGATCGCACATTGGCGGACATCACCCAATGCTGCCGCACATCAAAGGGAATTAACCCCCGCGCATGTTCTTCAGAAAAACCTTGGTTAATTCGGGTCTGATAATGGCGACAGGCTTCGAGGCACCAGTCCAAATCTTGCTGCCGTTGCTCAGCTGTGTACTCGTATTTCTTACCTTGGCGATCGCTATAAAAGCCTACGGGCCGCAGGTAAAAAACCTCTTCCACCTCTCGCTTACCCGTCACCACATCCAACAACCGTTGCCCGGTGTATCGGAAACTCTGCACATCGAAACTGACGCCGACGCGATGGGTACGGATTTGCTGCATGGTGCTGTGGGGAAACCACCCAATATTGAGCACCATGTGGGGATGTTCGAGGGGGCCATAATGGCCGCGCCCGCCCTTCAGCAGATTGCTAACAATAAGATCGCCACATTTAGCTTCACTGGGCCAGCGATCGCGTTCATGGGCCACAAACCCCTCTGCGTAATCCTGGTGCATCCCCGCATAGATGGTCTGCTGGGGGTTGGGGGTTTGGCTGATAACTTCAACGGTAAAACGATCCATAACGATCTATGACGGCTCAGGCTATGACGACTCAGACAGCAAGTTAGGGCTCTAAATATTCAACCCGGCGGTGGGGAATGGCGACGGGGGCCGATCGCTGCTCCAGATGGCTGAGGGCGGGTTGACCCGGACCTAACTGGGCCTTGGGCTTAAGGAGGCCAATGGCATCCCGCAGGGCAGCCCGCACAGCGGGTTCGGGTTCTTGGGTCAGCATCAGGTGATAGCAGTCGAGCAGGTGCGATCGCAGGGAAATTTGACTGCCGGGTAGATACACCGCTTCCCCCTGCCCAGGGATGAGACAGGCGTGGGTCAGCGCCCGCACCGCCAACAGACGCTTGAGGGGATTGGGGCTGCTGAGGTCTGGCCAAGGGAGGGCGATCGCCTCGGGCATCTCCGTCGCTGCCACCGGATTCCGGTGCGGGGGAGTCGCGGGGCGGAAGCCAGGGGCGACGGGGGCATGGTCGAAGATCGGTCTCAAGAGACCCTCGCGCCCCCGCCACAGCAGCCAGAGGGTGAAGCCATTCACCGTGCCAAACCCCAGCGTCACCAGGGTGGGCACCGTGCCAAAGTCTTGCCACAGCAGCGCCGTTAGATAGGTGAGGCCAAAGGCGCTGCTGCCGAGGGCCAACGGTTTCACCAGGGGACCGTTGCAGCTATCTCGACATTGCTGCCACAGGGTCCGCAGGGGGGCAAGGGAGACATCCGGCTGGGCACTGACCCACTGGTAGAGACCAAAGCCCGCCGCCCCCGCCAGCAAAAGCTTGCCGTCCGCCAAGGCGGCAATGGTGGCCAGCAACGCCCACCGCCCGTAGCGACGCGACCAGCGGGGATACTGCTGCACCACGGCATTTAAACGCTGCTCCAGGGCGGCGCTATGGGGATGAATGTGTTGAAAACTGGGGTGTCCCCCCAGGGGCCTGTCCGTTGCCACCTGTACCACGTTGACTGCTCTGACCTGGGAATTTACGTTGACTATGCTCACACAGCCCCGAGGTGTGGGCAAGGAACCGCAACCATCTGACAAACAGCGATTACGGTTCCTGGGCCATGGCTGCCCCCCAGTCTAGGCGATGCCCAAGCCCATCAACACAAAGCGCAGGAGGAAAACGGCGGCCAGCACCCAGACCACCCAGCCAATTTCCTGGAACTTACCCTGGAAGGCTTTGATCACCGGATAGGCAATGAAGCCCACCGCTAACCCCTCGGCGATGGAGTAGGTCAGGGGCATCAGCAAAATGGTCAGAAAGCAGGGGATGGCCTCGGCGGGATCAGACCAGCGAATGTTGCTGACGCTGCCCATCATCAGCACCCCCACCAGCAGCAGTGCTGGGGCGGTGGCATAGCCCGGAATGGCGGACAGCAAGGGAATGAAAAAGAGGGACAGGAGGAAACAGCAGGCCGTCACCACCGCTGCAAAGCCAGAACGCCCCCCTTCCGCAATGCCGGAGGCGGACTCGATGTAGCTGGTGACGGTGGAGGTGCCCAGAACCGCCCCAACGGTGGTGCCCACGGCATCGGCCATGAGGGCTTGGTTGGCGCGGGGCAGTTCCCCTTGCTCATTCACATAGCCCGCCTGTACCCCAATGCCCGAGAGGGTGCCGATGGTGTCAAACAGGTCTACGAAGAGGAACACAAACATCACCGCCAGAAAGTTGGCGATGCCGACGCTGCTGATTTGCCCCAACCCCACAAAGGCCTGGCCAATCAGATCCTTAGGCCAGAGGGGCAAACCGACAATGCCCTGGGGCCAGGGGGTGATGCCCAAAATCCACCCCAGCCCCGCCGTGGCCAAAATGCCCCACAGCAACGCCCCCCGCACCCGTCGGGCGATGAAGGCGGCGGAAATGAAGATGCCCACAATGGCCATCAGGGTTTCTGGCTGGGCCAGGTTGCCCAGGGTGGTTTTAGTAGCTTCGGAAGGAACGATGATCCCTGCACCACCAAAGGCAGGGTCCCCAGACAGGGCAATGTAGGCAATGAACAGGCCAATGCCCGCAGCGGTGGCCCGCTTTAAACTGTCGGGAATGGCTTTGATGATGGCGGCCCGCAGGTTGGTTAAGGTCAGGCCGATGAAGATCAGCCCCTCAATGAACACGGCGGCCAGGGCAATGCGCCAGTCGATGCCCAGGCCCAACACGACGGAAAAGGCGAAGAAGGCGTTGAGCCCCATGCCGGGGGCGAGGGCGATGGGGTATTTGGCCACGATGCCCATGATGGCAGTAGCGATCGCCGCCGATAGCCCGGTGGCCACCACCAGTTCCCCAAACAAATCGCCACTCTCGGTAAGAAAGATGGCCTCTGACAGGATGCCGGGGTTTACCACCAGGATGTAGGCCATGGTGATGAAGATGGTGATGCCCGCCAAGATTTCGGTGCGGAGGTTAGTCTGAAGTTCGTCAAAGTTAAAAAATCGGGCGATCGCGCCTACCGCTGCTGGGGTAGGCGCTGATTCTGGGGGCGACTCAGGATGACTCATAGATGCCAACACAGTGAAACAGCACCAGCCGCAAGAGTCCGTGGAAGGCTGCGACAGGCAATCCCCCACGGCACGGCTGAAATTGGGCGAATTCTAATACACCCGCGCTGGGTGACACTGTTTGAGCTGGAACATTTAAGGCGGGCAATTAGGGCAGGCGATCGCTGATGCCCTTGACCCCCGGCAGGCGCGGCGTTTTGCCCTGGAGCAGACGCACCATCAGCCAAAAACTGGTGAGGAAATAGCCCGTGGTGGCGAACAGCCCCGTAATCAACAACCGGGCACTGGCCGCGTCAGACAGTTGCGCCCCCGCCCCGGTGAGGCCGTAGGCGATCGCCCACCCTAGCAGCAGCACCACTGCCGTACGGCTCACCTGCTGCTCTCGACGACTGCCGGGGCGCAAATACAAACTCCACAGCGAGGGCACCACCCCAAAGATGGGCACCAGATAGATCAACAGCTTCAGGGTTTCCAGTTTCAACTCAGCATCCGAGTCAGCCTTGGGGAAACGCATAGGGACGGTCATAGAAGATGGCAACGACGACTACTGTCTATCTCAACGGAAGAAACTTGAACACGCACGATGTCAATATATAGATTTTGGTGACGAATACCTCGGACAATTTGATTGTTGAAATTTTCATCAGCCAGGAATGAAGTTACCTGAATTACCTGGGTTGATTGCGTCGAGCCATTAGGCGATCGCGGATTCCCATAGGGTTAAAGCGCTGCTCAGTTTCTTGCCGAATCAAACTCGCCTGCTGCTGACGCTCTTCAAGATAGGTATGCACCTCATCTCGATGTCTAAGGTAGTAGCCAATAACCAGATAGATGTCTGGCAATTGTAGCGATGGGTACTGTTCGCCTATTTCCTCTGGCGTACAGCCCTCAAGAAAAGCCATGACAACGGTGTCTAAAGTGACACGGGTTTTGGCGACCCGGACAACACCGTGGGGGTCGGTTTCTATGGGCGCAGGTTCAAGGGCAATGACTAAAGACATCACGTTTTCAGGTTTTTACTTTCCATCGTAGCAAGCGTGCCCTAGCCTTTCGGGTGCAGCAAAGCCAGCGGCCCCACTCAGGGAACGACCATGATTTAGCCGACGTAAAACGCCATGGATATGCTCATGATCCCAGTCTTTTTTCCAAGGCTTTGCAGAAGGTTTTGATCACCTTGAGGCGGGCGCGGCGCTTGTCATTGGCGGGAATCAGGTGCCAGGGAGCGTCGTGGGTGCTGGTGCGGCTGACCATGTCGGTGACTGCCAGTTCATAGTCATGCCAGCGATCGCGATTGCGGTAATCTTCAGCGGTGATTTTGTACTTTTTGTAGGGGGTTTGCTCCCGCGCTTGAAAGCGACGCAGTTGCTCATCGGGGTCGATATGGAGCCAAAACTTGAGGATAAGGGTGTTGTGCTCATGTAACTGGGCCTCAAAATCATTGATTTCGCTATAGGCCCAGCCCCACTCCTCGGGGGTGGCAAAGCCTTCCACCCGCTCCACCAACACCCGCCCGTACCAACTGCGATCGAAAATCACCACCCGGCCCCGGCGGGGAATTTGCTGCCAAAACCGCCACAAGTAATGGTGGGCCTTTTCGCCATCGGTGGGGGCACCAATGGGGATGACCCGATAGTCTTGGGCATCCATGGCCTGGGCCAGACGGCGGATAACGCCCCCCTTCCCCGCCGCATCCCAGCCCTCAAACACCAGCACACTGCTGAGGCCCGCCCGCCGCGCCTGGCGGGTCAGG
>JAQCHG010000175.1 GCA_027619675.1 Cyanobacteriota bacterium | reverse complement strand
TGGGGTCGGGGGTGTTTAACGGTGCTGCTTGCCCCACGGTGCTGGGGGTTGACGAGACGGGCGCGATGGCGGTGCCGGAACCGGGGATGGTGGTGGCGCTGGGCATTGCGGGGATGGTGGCGATCGGTAGTACCTGGATATAGGGATGCTAGGTGAATAAGCTGGGCGGGATCAGAACTATAACTGGGTAAGCCTGTTCTTTGGTCTGGAGGTGTGCTGATGGGGGCTATTGCCAAATGGTTGGGGGTGCTGGCCGCAGCGGCTCTGGCAGTGCCCGCCACCCAGAGCCCAGGGGTCTCCGCAACCTCTGCAACAGCTCGACCCGATGCGCCCTCAGCACCCTGGCAGTTCAGCACACCCCGGCACGATGGGGCTCAGCCCGTAGGGCTGATAGAGGGTGTGGGGCCGCTACCGCAGTTGGCCGACACAACCCTCGCCCAGGCCAATACCGCCCAGGCTGAAGCAGACCGCCTCTGGCAGCAAGGACTAGAACAATTCAATCGCAGCCAATTTCGCGAAGCGATTGTCAATTGGGAAGCAGCCCTAGAACAGGTGCAGGCGGCAGGAAACCGCTGGGGGGAGGGGTTTCTGCTGAATGCGTTGGGTGCAGCCCATCGCAATCTGGGGCGATTTCAGCGGGCGATTGGCCTACATCAAGAGGCATTAGCCATTGCCCAGGAAGTTGGAGATCGCCAGGGGGAAGGCAACGCCCTGGGGAGTTTGGGCGGTGCCTATCTCCGACTGGGAGACTATGCCCAGTCGATCAATTTCTCTCAGCAATTGCTCGCCATCGCCCGCGAAATCGGCGATCGCCAAGGGGAAGGGGCTGCCCTGGGGAATTTGGGCATCGCCTATCTGCAACTGGGAGACTATGCCCAGTCGATCAATTTCTCCCAGCAACACCTCGCCATCGCCCGTGAAATCGGCGATCGCAATAGTGAAGGTCGTGCCCTAGGGAATTGGGGCCGCGCCTATGGCAACCTGGGGGACTATACCCAGTCGATTAACTTCTCCCAGCAGTGGCTCGCCATCGCCCAGGAAATCGGCGATCGCCAAGGGGAAGGGGCTGCCCTAGGGAATTTGGGCCTCGCCTATCTCTACCTGGGGGACTATGCCCAGTCGATCAACTTCTCCCAGCAATACCTCGCCATCGTCCGCGAAATCGGCGATCGCCAAGGGGAAGGTAGTGCCCTGAATAATCAAGGGCTCGCCTATCTGCGAAGTCAACAACCCGCTGAGGCAGAGATCGCCCTATTGCAAGCTGTGGCGGTTTTAGATGATCTCCGCAGGGGTGACCTCAGCGATGGTGATCAGGTCTCGATTTTTGACACCCAGCAAAACACCTTTCGCCTGCTGCAACGGGCACTGGTGGCCCAGGGCAAATACGGACCTGCCCTCACCATTGCCGAGCGGGGCCGCGCCCGAGCGTTTGTTGAGCTGCTGAGCCAGCGGGTTGCCACTGAAGAGGCTGCCGTCGCTGCCGAGCCCCCCAGCATCGAGGCCATCCAAGCCCTAGCCCGGCAGCAACAAACCACCCTGATCAAGTATTCGCTGATCCAGTTTTCCGATGATGACGACCCGGCCCTCTACATCTGGGTTGTTGCTCCTGACGGCCACATTACCTTCCGCCAACAATCCCTCACCAATATTGACCTCACTGCCCTCGTTACCGACACCCGCGACGCCATTGGGGTGCGGGGGGTAGACCGTGCCATTGCCCGTCCTGAGCTTGCCCCCAACCAAAGCGCCCAAGACCTAGCCCAGCGCCGTGCCGAAACCGACGAGAACCTGCGGCAACTCCATCAACTGCTGATCGAGCCGATCGCCGATCTTCTTCCCAACGACCCGAACCAAAAGGTCGCTTTCATTCCTCAAGGGGAACTCTTCCTCGTCCCCTTCCCGGCGCTGAAAGACGCCGATGGGGATTACCTAATCGAAAATCACACGATCCTGACGGCTCCCTCCATCCAAGTCCTGCAACTCACCCACGACCTCCAATCCCCCTCGGCTTCGACTCCGCTCAGCCAGCAGGGGCTCAGCCAGCGGGCGTTGATTGTGGGAGATCCAGCCATGCCCACCGTTACCTTTCTCTCTGAGGCAGGCAGCTTCGATGCCGTGCGGTTGCAGCCCCTCTACGGGGCGCGGCAAGAAGCCGAAGCGGTGGGGGCCACCCTCAACGCCCCTGCCCTGCTGGGGGCAGACGCCACCGAAGCCCGCATCAAACAGCAAATCGCCAGCGCCGACTTGATTCACCTCGCCACCCATGGCCTGCTGGAATACGGCGATCCCCGCCAGACGGGCAGCCGCGATACCCCCGGAGCCATTGCTCTCGCTCCGGGCAGTGGCGAAGACGGCCTGCTCACCTCCACCGAAATCTTGCAGATGGAGTTGCAGGCAGACCTGGTGGTGCTGAGCGCCTGCGACACCGGGCGGGGGCGCATCACCGGGGATGGCGTAATTGGTCTGTCGCGATCCTTTATCGCCGCTGGGGTGCCCAGCATCATCGTCTCCCTGTGGGCGGTGCCCGATGCCCCCACCGCCGACTTGATGACAGAGTTTTACAACCAGCTAGCCCAGGGGGAAACCAAAGTCCAAGCCCTGCGGCAGGCGATGTTGATTACGATGCAACAGCATCCCGACCCGAAGAATTGGGCGGCGTTTACCCTAATTGGGGCAGCGGAGTGATGGAGTGGACGTGCGATAGACTTGGGGAAAATCTGCCTCTACACGACCCTAATTTAGGCCAGATGGGTAAGGCTTACGATTTGGATTAAGACAATGCAAGTGCTTCAAGCGAGTCAACTCAGCTTGGCTGAGGTAGAAACCAAATTTCACCTCAGTCAAGTCTATGATCCGCTCTTTTTTCCAGAATGGCAGAGTCCGCTGCCACCGCTCTCTCCCACAACGCAACAGTGGTTAGATCAAGTTAAGGCTGATTTTTTGGCTTTGGCTAAATACCCTCTACACGAAGAAATCGTCAAGCTGGTGGTTTTGGCTCCGCTCTTATCGCTAGCAGGATTATGCCGTCCCCCCTTTTTGCCCAGCGCTGAGCAACCCGTTGAGGTGACTTTAGCAGATGGGGATGAGATGATTCGAGGTCGGGTAGATGTCTTGGTGTTACATCGTCATCTGTGGGTGACGGTGATTGAGTCAAAGCGTAAAGGCTTAGATGTCAGCGAAGCCCTACCCCAAGCACTGTTGTATTTATTGACCCAACCCAATCCCGCTCTGCCTGCTTTTGGCCTGGTAACGAACGGTAGCCACTTTATTTTTATCAAGTTGGTCAGGCAGGATGGATGGTATTACGCTTTATCAGACGAATTTTCACTGCGTAAGCAGAGCAATGATCTATATACCATTCTGGGTATTTTGCAGCATTTGGGCGAGATTACTCAGCAAGCTCTGGCCGCTTAGGTAGCAGATCGTTGAGGATGGGATAGACCTAGACAAAACCCTCCCTACTGATGGTTGGGAGGACAAGGTTGCCAGTTAGTAAAAACCAAAATTTTGGGGAAGTTAGGGTGTTTTTGATACTCGATCTCCTTTACTAAAGAACATGCATAAGCACCCCCTGCCCAGAACTAGACCCTGGGTAGGTGCTGAGGATGCGTACACCCCTGTAGCGCCCCCGTTAACCTGTTACTTCCAGAACTCACCATGTCTCGAATTCGTCGCCGTCACTTTTTGCAACTGGCGGGCTCTAGCCTCGCCGCGATCGGTCTCAGCCAGGTCGATTTTCTGCGCCATGGCAATCAGATGCATCGCGCCCTGGCCCAAACTACCCCCCGCAAGCTCGCCCTATTGGTGGGCATTAACAACTATCCCACCGGGATTTCTTCCCTAGGCGGCTGTGTCAACGATGTGCGGTTGCAGTATGAGTTGCTGGTGCATCGCTACGGCTTCAACCCCCAAGACATTCTGATTGTCACAGATAGCACCTCAGCAAGTGGCCTGACCTGGGCGGGGGGGGAAGTCTTGGCTGGGGCCACGCGAGAACAAATTATTCAAGCGTTTCAAGGGCACCTGGGTATGGCTCAACCGGGAGATGTGGCCCTGTTCCACTATTCTGGCCATGGCTCCTACGTGAAGGATCCTCACCCCATTGATTATGCCAACAGCCCTGAATACCTAGATATTCCTGGTTATCAAGACTTTGAGGGGTTTGACGGCACCCTGGTCCCCACCGATAGCCTGACCAGGGATCGCAACAAAGTCAACGACATTATGGGCAGCACCCTATTTCTGCTCAGTCGGGGCATTAACACCGACAACTTCACCATGGTGTTAGACAGTTGCCACGCGGGCGGCGGGGTGCGAGGTAACCTGGTTTATCGCTCGGTGAATCGTGAGGCGGGGGAAGGGCGCAACCCCAGCGATCAGGAAATGGAATTGCAAACCACCCTACGGCAGCAAGTGGGCTTAGGTGAGGATGATGCTTTCAAGAATGCTCGGGAAGCGGGGATTGCCAAAGGGGTTGCGATGGGGGCCGCACGGGCCAACCAATTGGCCGCAGAGCAGTCTCACTCGGGGCTTCAGGCAGGGATTTTCACCTATTTACTGACCCGCTATCTCTGGCAGGTCAGCAGCAGTCGCCCCCTGAAGGACATGTTTGTGGACTTGGCCCGCATTACTCGGGCAGTGGATCAGGGGGAGAACCAAGATCCGATTTACTTTGTGCAGCCGGGTACCGCGTTGGATCAAGAGCCTCCTTATCTAATGCCCCCCAGCACCGTTGCGGCTGAAGCGGCTATCCGCAGCATTCGTTCCAATCAGTCTTTAGAACTGTGGCTCGGGGGCATGACCCCCAATGCGCTCAAGGCAGAAAACTCGATTTATGAAGTGTTAGATCAGGACGGCACTGCGATCGCACGGGTGCAGCAAGTCAGCGGCATTTACGATGGCTTAACGGCAGATGCCCACTTTATTGACGCCAATGGCAACCGCACGGCGGCCCCCGAAAATGTTGGCCCCGGCAGTTTGCTGCAAGAAGAAATTCGGGGTTTGAATACGGATTTCAAACTCACCGTTGGTTTACATCAGTCTTTGGGGGCCGATCTGGAGGAGGCCAGACAAGTCTTAGCGAACTATGACTTCTTAACCCCCACCGTCGCCAACGGTGCCAGCGACACCGATATATTGTTGGGGCGCTTTGATGATACCGTGCGCTCAGAGGTGAATACCCTGGGCCTTTCGGGACGGGTTGATGTGGAAGCCTTAGGTTCAGGGGTGCTGGGGCTTGTCCACAATGATTTAAAACCCTTGCTA
>JAQCHG010000174.1 GCA_027619675.1 Cyanobacteriota bacterium | reverse complement strand
CTGAGGCCGCCCTGACTCCGCTGCAACAGCAGGCCCGCGCCACTTGCCTGGTGGTGGTGGCCCAGCAGCAGGTGGTGGGACTGTGGACCGCCAGCGATCGGCTGCGGGTATCCCCCCAGATGGAGGCCCAGCAATGCCTGGGGGAGTCCATAAGCCCAGCCCCAGCCCCCCTGCGGGAACAGGACCTCAATACCCTGGCCCCAGCCGATGCCTGGGCAGTGGTGGATGTTTTCCAGCAGCAGGGCTGCTCCCACCTTCCGGTTATTAATCAGCAGGGTCATGCGGTGGGGGTCCTGACCCCAGCCTTGGTGCTGGCTTGGCTGCGAATGCAGGCCCCAGCGCCATCAGCCGTGCCCTCTGAACCGGACCCCACTGCCGCGATCGCCGCCGCATTGGCACAGCAGCAGACCTTCCTGCGCACCGTGGTGGACACCATTCCCCACTGCATTTTCATCCAGGACCGGGACGGGAAAGTGCTGTTGGTGAACCAAGCCAGCGCAGCGGTGGCCAACACCACAGTCGCAGCCATGGAAGGACACTACGACCATGAACTCGGCTTGAACCCTACTCTCCTAGCGCGCTTTCATCAAGAAAACCAGCAGGTCATCGATCGCCAACAACCCCTGTTTATCCCTGAGGAACACAGTTTCCCCCTCAACAACCAGGACCGTTGGCTGCAATGGCACAAATATCCCATCACCTTCCCCATCGGCAATGTCCCCGCCGTCTTGGGCATTGGCATCGACATTACCCATCATCGGGATATCAGCACCACCCTCCAGAGTCTCCTAGCGGGCACCACCGCCACCGGGGCTGACTTTTTCCCCGCCTTGGTAAAACACATCGCTGCCGCCTTGGGGGTGCGCTACGTGGCCCTCGCCGCCGCCACCCCCGCCGGGTTTAAGATGTTGGCCCTAGAGGCCGAGGCCCCCCTAGACGTGCCCGAGGTGGTGCCCTACGAAGCCTTGCCCTGCTGCGTCCAGGCCATGACCACGGGGGAATATCTCCACACCACCCACGCCCAACAGGACTACCCCGGTTGTGCCCTGTTCACCGCCCTCGCAGTGGACAGCTACCTGGGGGTGGGGCTGCGCAATAGCGCCGGGGAACCCATCGGCAACCTCTGTGTCCTCCACGATCGCCCCCTGGCCAATGTGGCCTGGTCCCAGCAAATTCTGCGGATCTTCGCCGCCCGCGCCGGGGCAGAACTGGAGCGCTATCAAACCGCCCAAGCCCTAGAGCGCCTCAACGCCCAGCTAGAGGCGCGCATTGCCGAACGCACCGCCTCCCTGCAAGCCAGTGAAGAACGGCTGCGGCTGGCCCTAGAGGGCACCCAGGCGGGACTGTGGGATTGGGACCTGGTGGCGCAACGGGTGTTTTATTCCGATCGCTGGCTGGCCATCCGGGGCTACGAACGGCATCAGGTCAGCGATCGCCTCGACATTTGGCACGACGGCATCCATCCCGAAGATGTGGGGGCGGTAATGGCCGCCCTAGAAACCCATCTGGCGGGCCGCAGCCCCTACTTTGAGATGGAATATCGAGTGCGCCATCGGGATGGCCACTATGTCTGGATTTTGGACCGGGGGCAGGCAGCACGGGATGCCATCCGCATGGGGGGCTTTGAAACCGACATTAACGATCGCAAACTGGCGGAAGCCGATCGCGATCGGCTCTTGGGCTTCCTCGACGCCAGTTTCAACGAGGTCTATGCCTTTGATGCCCACAGCCTGAAATTTATCTATGCCAACCGGGGAGCCATCCAAAACCTGGGCTATAGCCTCCAGCAGCTACAAACCATGACCCCGCTGGACGTGAAACCTAACGTCAACGAAGCACAATGCCGCGCCCTGCTCCAACCCGTCCTCACGGGCGAAGTACCCCTGTTGCGGTTTGAAAGCCAACACCTGCGGGCCGACGGCAGCCAATACCCCGTCGAGGTGTACATTCAGGCCCACACCTACTGGGGGCACCAGTATTACCTCGCGGTGATTTTAGACATCACCGAGCGGCAACAGGTAGAGGCCGCCCTGCGCAAAAGTGAGCAGCGCTATCGAGCCCTCATGGATGGGGCCAGCGATGCCATTCTGTTGGCCAACCGCGACAGCCGCATCATCGAGGCCAACCAACGGGCCACAGAACTGCTGGGCTATCGCCGTGCAGAACTAACCCAGATGCGGATTGCTGATCTGCATCCCCCTGAAGCCTTGCCCGAACTGATGGCGGGGGTCAATCAAATTTTCCAAAATAACGATGTTCCTACCCTTGAAACTTGGGTGCTGCACCGGGATGGCAGCCGGATTCCGGTGGAGATTACGGGCTGTCGCATGGAGTTAGAGGGACAGTTTTTTAGCCAAGGCATTATCCGCGACATCCGCGATCGCAAGCGCCTGGAAGCAGAGCGGCAAGCCGCCGCCCTCGAAAACCAGCGCCTGGGCGAACGGCTGCAATTTTTGCTCTCCGCCAGCCCCGCCATCATCTACACCTGTGAGGCCACGGGCAACTACCCTTGCACCTTCATTAGCGACAATGTCGAGACGATCCTGGGCTACCGCCCCGCAGAGTATTTAGCGGAACCCGACTTTTGGCTCCAGCGCATCCATCCCGACGATACCCCTCGGGTACTGGCCGACCTCGTGGGGCTGGCGGAACGGGGCTTCCACCGCCACGACTATCGCTTTCGCCATCGGGATAGCCACTATCTCTGGGTCCACGATGAGCTACGCCTGGTGCGGGATGATCACGGGCAGCCCTTGGAGCTGGTGGGCTACTTTGCCGATATCAGCGATCGCAAGGCCGCAGAACAACGCCTCCAGCAACAGGCCCAGCAGGAACGGATTCTGGGCACCATCGCCCGCCGCCTGCAAGCCTCCCTGGACCTGCGGGAGATCCTAACCGTGGCGGTGGAAGAACTCCACCGCTGCCTCCAGTGCAATCAGGTCTTGGTGTATCAACTGCTCAGCGATCAGCGTCGGGTGGTCATCGCTGAGGCCCAAACCCCCACCACCTGTGCCCCCCTGCTGGATCACGTATTGCCGACCACGGTGCTGCCCTCAGACCACAGCCCCGTCGTCATCATCCAGGACGCGATCGCCGAAGCCGCCACCCTATCCCCAGCCTTAGGGGAGTTTTTAGCCGCCCACGGGGTACAGGCCAAGCTGATGGTGCCCATTGTGGAAAATCAGCAGATCTGGGGGCTGCTGGTGGCCCACCAATGTGATGGTCCCCGCCCCTGGTCAGACTGGCATGTCAGTTTGATGCAGCAGGTGGCCACCCAGTTGGCGATCGCCCTACAAAAGGCCCAACTGTTTGATCAACTGCAACGGGAATTGAGCGATCGCCAACTGGCCCAACAGCAACTGGCCAGCACCAACCGCCAGTTGGCCCTCTCGAACCAACAACTGGCCCACGCCACCCGCCTCAAGGACGAGTTTTTGGCCACCATGAGCCACGAACTGCGCACCCCCCTCAATGCCATTCTGGGCATGGCCGAAGCCCTCCAGGAGCAGGTCTACGGCCCCTTAAATGCCCGTCAACTGCGGTCCCTTCAGACCATCGATCGCAGCGGCACCCACCTGCTGGCATTGATCAACGACATCCTCGACCTGGCCAAAATCGAGGCGGGCCGCATGGAATTGGACTACACCGCCACCCCCCTAACGGTGTTGTGCCAGTCGAGTTTGATGTTTGTGCGGCAAATGGCCCAACGGAAAAATCTCCACCTAGACCTGCATCTACCCCCTGAGGTGCCGGTGATTTGGGCCGATCAACGCCGCCTCCGCCAAGCCCTGATCAACCTGCTCACCAATGCGGTCAAGTTCACCCCCGAGGGGGGGCGCATTGCCCTCACGGTCACCCTCCAGGGGTCAGCCGTTGACCCCGAGAGCGACCAAGGCCCCAACCTGGTGGCCATCGCCGTCAGCGATACGGGCATTGGCATTCCCCCCGAGGATCACGATCGCCTGTTTGAGCCCTTCATCCAAGGGGATAGCGCCCTCAACCGCCGTTATGAGGGCACTGGCCTCGGCCTCTCCCTGGTGAAGGAAATTGTCACCCTCCACGGGGGCCGGGTAGAACTCACCAGTGAAGTAGGGGTGGGCAGTTGCTTTACCCTGGTGCTGCCCCAGCGCAGAGACAGCCCCCCCGACACCGCCGATACCCCCGACATCCCCGCAACCGTTGCCGCCCCGCCCCCGATCGGCGGCAGCGCCCAGGCCAACTCCGTGGTGCTGCTGGCAGAAGACAACGCTGCCAATGTCGCCACCCTCACCGCCTATTTAGAAACCAAGGGCTACTGCCTATTGGTCACCGACAACGGCACCGACGCCCTCAGTTTGGCCCGCAGCCACCAGCCGGACCTGATTTTGATGGACATTCAAATGCCAGGCATGGACGGCATAGAAACCATTCGCCAAATCCGCCAAGATCCCACCCTGGCCCCCATCCCCATCATTGCCCTCACCGCCTTGGCCATGGCGGGTGATCGCGATCGCTGTCTGGCGGCGGGGGCTAACGTCTACCTCAGCAAACCTTTCAAGCTGCGGGAGTTGGTCACAGCCATGGAACAGTTACTGCACCCCTCCCCAGAGGCTGAACCCTAGTGTCTAGCCCCCCGCCCCCCACCATCCCGTGCCCTTATCCATCCAGACATAAACGGGCACAATAAACCTTATAGAGCGTTCATCCCTGCTATTCTCCCCAAGCTACGGATGCAAGCTGACTGATTTAGGACTGACGCACACTACGCCCGAATTCTCGGTCTGCCGTGGGGGCAAGGCGCTTAAGCCCCTTGTTCGTCGGGGTGACTGCGTTAGGTCTGTGATGATGAAGGCAGGGGGCTGATCTCTGAACCGATCCCCTAAACAGCCCCAATCCTGCCATTGTCAGCACGCTAAGGGGGCAGGCACCCCCCGCTAGGGCACATCATCCATTACAGATGAAAGCCTTGCTGGGTAAGCCTTACCGCGCCCGCCCCTATGATATGGCTAGGGGCTGTAGCCGTTGTAAAACAAGGGTTCTGGCGCTAATTGATGACAGCCCCTAGCCCCCAGCAGATTCACCTGCTTCACTATGGTTCAGAACCTCAGGGTCCCGTCTGACCTCGCCGCCGCCATCGCCCCCGCCCCCATCGTCGTCTCCCCAGATACCACTGTGGCAACGGCGATCGCCACCCTGCAACCCTCCACTTGCCCCACCACCCCCCAGCACCGCAGTTGTGTGGTGGTGAGCCAAGGCCAGGTGGTGGGGCTGGTCACCGCTGAAGATTTGCTGGGGCTGGCCCTCACCCAGACATCCCTGGGCAGCCTGCCCCTGGGCCAGGTGATATCGCCTGGGGTGGTTACCC
>JAQCHG010000173.1 GCA_027619675.1 Cyanobacteriota bacterium | reverse complement strand
AGGATCATCCCAGCCCCAGCGGTGGGGAATGTTCCCCAGGGCCAGCAGATCGCCCAACTCCGTCCCATCCAAAGTGATCTGGGCCTGGATGGTGAGGCGATCGAAGCGGACCCCGGTGACGCGATCGCCCTGGCGAAGCACTGCGCGGGGCCGCTGTCCGGCAATCCACGTCAGGTGCGGCAGGGCCTGTACCCAGTCGGCAAAAATGGCCGCCCCCACCCGAGGTTCATAGGTGAAAAAGCTGACCCAAGCATGGTCTAGCCCCCCTGGCTGGCGCTGCTCCAAAGCCCGCAGAAAGGCACCCCACAGCCCCGTTTGCAGGGCCAGCAGTTCATTGCCATCCGGGGCGGTGACCCCAGCGGCGGTGAGCATCCCCCCCAGCCAGGGTCCTTCGCTGACGAGGACCGTCTTGGCCCCCCGCCGAGCGGCCTGGATGGCGGCGGCGGTGCCCCCGGTGCCGCCGCCCACCACCAGCACCTCTGTGGTTATGGTTTCCATGGCGCGATCGGGCGAGATATGGGGCTAGACATAGGGCGATACATCTTCGCCACAGTCATCCGCCAGGTAGGACAACGCCCGGAAGCGCAACCCCACCAACTGGTCGTAGAGGGGGTTGAGCTTGCACATGGGGGGAATGTGGACAATTTTGCGGCCAAACAATTTGACATCCCGCTCAAAGGGACACTGGGGCGGGATCAACTTACAAATAAACCGGGCCAAGCGTGGATCATGCACCTCCAGTTGATCCAACCATTCCTTCGCGGGCTTCAAGGGCTCCAGCCCGTGGCCCTCGTCTGGGGCAGTCGGGACCGCGCCATCCCCCCCCTTGAGGTTGTAGAGGGTCGATCGCACCGATTCTAGAATGCTGGGGTCCAGATTCAGGGCGGTGCAAAAGCTGTGGAGTTTTTGATCTTCCTCAGTGGAGTAAACGCCATCCGCCAGGGCCACCATCACCGCCATGCGTAAAAAGTTCTCCCCAGCGGTGGGATCCCCGGCAAAGGTGGTGGCCAGTTCATCGGGGGCAACGGGCTGGAGGGCATCGAAAAAATCTAGGCTGGGGGCCAGTTCGTCCTGGGTGATGCTGGTGATCAGGCTTTTTTCCTCTTCGTCAAAGTGGCCATCGGCCCACGCAACGGTCAAAAGACCCCGTAGCCACACCTTGATCTGTTCGGGACTGTAGGGAGACTGAACGGTTGACGGCATAAGGCAACTCAACGCGACGCACATTCTAATCCCCAGGGCGGCGGATGCCAACGATGGCCTCTAGAACGCCCGTTTTAACCCGCCACGCCCAACCAGGGGGCGGGGCATCCCAGGGTGTCTCGTCCTCAGGAGTCCCATGAGTAGCCCTTGCTGGCGGGGATTCATGAGCCCTGACGGAGCCTCCCGTAGTGATCTCGCCCTCGGAAGAGGGCGGCGATCGGAGCCGAGCCGCTATGGAACCTGCCGACAAGGGACAGCCAGGAGCCCTGGTGGCAGGGCCTCGGGGAGAATGCGCCTCAATTTTAACGACCCCCTTTTGCAATCGGGGCAGATCTTGAGGTTCGTAATGTCCGGGCTGCTAGGGACGGTGGCTGATGGACTCCCGCAGGGAAGACCCGGTGCGCCCGGTGAAGACCCACAGGATGGCGCGGGCTCCATCCCGCACGCCCCGCAGTAGGGTTTCGGGTTCGGGGTGGGCGGAGGGCACCACCACGGGTTTAAAGCTGATGTCACGGCTACCGAGAACGATTTGGCCAATGATCATGGCCCGTCGCATGTGGTAGTCGGAGGTGATTAGGTAAACGCTGTGGATGCCTGCGGCCTCTAGATCATCCACCAGGGTGGTGAAGTTGGTGACGGTATCGACCGCCTGGTAGTCGAGGTGGACGCGATCGCGACTAATGGCCGCTTCATGGAACAACCATTCGGCATATTCCGGGTTGGTGCCAGAGGAGACCCAGATTTCCAGATCGGGATGGTCTTGGGCAAACTCGGCGGCAAAATGCTCCCGTTCGGGGGATCCCCCCAGCACCAAAATGGCCTCAGGCTGCCGCAGATGGGCCTTGACTTGGCCCTGCCCCACCCACAGGGTGGGCACCAACAGCAGCAGTGGCCAAACGTTGAAGCGTTGGCGGGGGCGGCGCGATCGCATTGCCAGAATCCTGATGCAGAGGAAGTTCAACTGTTAAGCATAGCCCGTTGCATCGGGTTGCAGGGGGGATCCCTCGGCTTGTTTTTGCCTTTCGCCATCTCCCCTAAACCAACCCCTACCCATCCACAAATTCGGTCTGATCCGGATTCTGCCGGCTCAGACCCTCCATCAGTCAGCCCATCCAGTCAGACCATCAGTTAACTGTAAGTAGCTGGGACTAATCAAACTTCACACCTGCCGCTGATTTCGACTCCGCTCAATCAGCTATACTCCTTGTCCGGCAAGGATTTGAGGGTTGAGCGAAGTCGAAACCCGTCTGCAAGATAATTGAGCTTACCTACTTAGGGGCGCAGGGGCCTGCGCCCGACCGATGCAGACTGGGTAGCTGGGTCAAGACTTGCGCCACCGACGCACAAGGGGCTTACGACGCACAAGGGGCTTAACCCCCTTGCCCCAACGGCAGATCGAGAATTCGGGAGCCGTTTGCGTAAGTCTGATGGGTTAAGAAACCCTGCCTAAATCGAGGGAAAGCCTGAGGTCGCGCCACCCTAGGGGTAAAGGCCCTAAACGGTGAGGCGGAGCCATGGTGGCGATTGATCCAGCCCAGGTGCAGAGACTCCGAGACCTGTTGGGGGGGTATCTACGGCAATACGGTCTACCAGCGGCGGCTCCCCAGTTTCCTATCGCTGAAGGGGCACTACCGGAGCAGTCCGCAACTGATGTCGCTACGGTAGGCAATTCCAAGGATTCGGCCAATTCGGGCAGTTGGGACAATTCGGGCAGTTGGGACAATTCGGGCAGTTGGGACAATTCGAGCAGCTTGGACAGTTCGGATCATTCAAACAGCTTCGGTGATGCGGGCAATTTGGGCGATTCAGGCAACTTGGGTGATTCGGACAGGTTGGACAGTCCGGATCATTCAAACAGCTTAGAAAAAGCGGACAGTCTAGCGGCGATCTCGGGGGCGATCGTCACTTGGCAGGCCCGGTTTCAAACCCTTCAGGCCCGAGGGCTAGCCCTAGAAACCTGGGTGCAGGTCGTGTTGACAGACTTTGATCCCCAAGCGGCTCTGGCGGCAACGGTGGATGCGGCGATAGCGCAGGCCCAGCAGGGGGTGATCACCCAAATCCATCAGTGGCGTCAGGCCCTGCGCCAGCAGGTGCTCGATACCCTCAGTGCCTATGTGCAGGATCATGCCCCCGATTTTGCCCTAGAGGCACTGCGGCCAACGGTGCTGACCCTGGTGCCGATGGTGGCCGACGGCAATTTGACACGGGCAGAAACGGAGGCGATCGTTGCCCATGTGCAGGCCCAGTTTGACCTACCGACACTCCTAAACCGAATGGTGGATGCCCCTTGGCGGGCGATCGCGGCCCAGGTGGCTCAATATTTGGAGCATGCCCCGGTGGAGCGGGCCTTGCAGGAGACGGTCCACGCCTACATCCAAGCCCACGGCGCGAAGCTGGTGGATATCGGTGAGGACCTGATCGAGTGGCTATTGGCCCAGGTGCTACAAAAACGGGGCGAGTTCAACCTGGATGTGGATGTGGATCCTGAAACGGCCCGCCTCGTGGTGCGTCAGGTCAGTTTCAAACTCCATTGGCTAGAAGCCTCGCCGCCCCCCTCGAAAACAGCGTTGGAGATTGCCCAACAGGTGGAAACCGAAGTGGCGGACTTCAACCGCCATCGCCATCACCCCGATACGTTTCCCACCGTTTACCGCCGAGAAGAGACCACGAGCGATCGCTCCGTACTGGGGGGAGCCTTGGAGGTGGGCATCACCCTGCAACCGGAAACCGTCCCCTCCCCTGGGACGGCGGGGGGCGATGACGAAGGACAGGACGGGGCTGAATCGGGCTAATTCTAAGGGCGATCGCGGTGGCAGGGAACCCTTCCTAACCCCCCTGACCGTTGAAAAACTTAACGCCCCTAACCGCTGGCAACCGCTGTCGGAGGGGCTTGCTTGTGCGATTCTGAAAAAAATCAGTAGCTATACCACAGACCCCCTTAATAACTATGGAACAGCAGCAAATCCCCACCGCCATCATCACCGGGGCCTCCTCCGGGGTGGGGCTATACGGAGCCAAAGCCCTGGCGCAAAAGGGCTGGCATGTGATCATGGCCTGCCGCAATCTAGAAAAGGCGGAAAACGCAGCCCAATCCGTGGGTATGGCCCCCGGTAGCTATACGGTCATGCCCCTAGACCTGGCCTCCCTAGAGAGCGTCCGCAAGTTTGTCACCCGCTTTCGGGAAACGGGCAAGCGCCTAGACGCGCTGGTGTGCAATGCCGCTGTTTACCTGCCCCTAGAAAAGGAACCCCAGTACAGCCCCGATGGCTATGAAATCAGCGTGGCCACCAACCACCTGGGCCATTTTCTGCTGTGCAATCTGATGCTGGAGGATCTCAAACATTCCCCCGCCCCCGAAAAGCGGCTGATCATCCTGGGCACCGTGACGGCAAACAAGGAAGAACTGGGGGGCAAGATCCCCATCCCGGCACCGCCAGATCTGGGCAACCTAGAGGGCTTTGAGCAGGGCTTCAAAGCGCCCATCACCATGATCAACGGCAAGCCGTTCAAGTCGGGCAAAGCCTACAAAGACAGCAAGCTGTGCAACATGCTGACCACGCGGGAACTGCACCGCCGCTTCCATGACGCCACCGACATTGTGTTCAACTCCTTTTATCCCGGTTGTGTGGCGGATACGCCGCTGTTCCGCAACCACTTCAAACTCTTCCGCACCATCTTCCCCTGGTTCCAAAAGAACATCACCGGGGGGTATGTGTCCCAAGAGTTAGCAGGTGAACGCTTGGCCATGGTGGTGGCCGATCCCGACTTTAAGCAGTCCGGCGTTCACTGGAGCTGGGGCAACCGCCAAAAGCAGGGCCGCAAAGCCTTTGTGCAAAAACTCTCGGCGGAGGGCAGCGATGACGCCAAGGCCCGCCGCATGTGGGAACTGAGCGAGAAGCTGGTGGGCTTGGCCTAGGCATTTATTCCCAGCCACGCTCCAAGTGTGTGGGGAATTGTTGCGGGATCAGGGGAAAGCCTAAAATCCTTACGCTTCTTCACAAAAAAGCTGAGTCGGGGCTATTGCCTCCTGTTGACACCCCCGCTTGGGCGATCGCCCAAGCGGGGGTTTTGTTTGCTCGCGCCCGTCACCTTGGTTAGGTCAGGATCAGGACTGACGCCCTGAGAACGGTTTCAGCCGATTGCAAGAT
>JAQCHG010000172.1 GCA_027619675.1 Cyanobacteriota bacterium | reverse complement strand
CATTGGGGGGTGACGGCGCGGCAGCTTCCCCGCCGTCAAACAGGCGATCGCCGCCGCCCGCGAAGACCTGATTCGCCCGCCCCAACTGGTGGTGTGCGACAACTACATCGGCGAAAAGTCCATCAACCTGCTGAAGCGGGAACTGGGGTTGGAGGGGTAGTCCCTGGCTGTTGGGCCAAAAAGCTGCGGACGGCCTGCAAATAGGTGGGGGCATCCTCCAACATAGGGAAATGGCCCGTGTTGGGAATCAGGGCATAGCGGAGATTGAAATTCAGCAACGCCGCCCGTCGGCCTAACTCCGCTGGGGTAATCTGATCCTTCTCCCCAGATACCAACAGGGTGGGCACGGTGATTTGGGCAAATTCCTGGGGCATCACTTCCGTGGCCCGTTGGCTGACGGAAGTAAAAATGGTGCCCAGGGCGATGTCGTAATTGGCATCCAAAAAGTCTTGCAGGAACGCCTGCTTTTCCGCCGCAGGGATAGGGCGACTGAGGAACCGGGCCATGAACCAGCGGGGCATCGTGGGAATGTGGGCCAACCAGGGGGGACGAAATTTCACCACATAGCCGCCAAAGCGGTAAAAGGCATCAAAGGCGGCTTTGTCGTATTCAAAAATGCCATTGCAGGTCAGAATGGCCCGATTCACCCGCTGGGGATAGCGGTTCAGAAAAAAGACCGCAATGGAAGCCCCCATGGAATGGGCGTTAATATCCACCCGTTCTAGCCCTAAGGCCGTGAGCAGGGCGGCTAAATCATCGGCAAAGGTTGCGAGTTCATAGCCTCGGGCCAGCACCGCATCCTGCTGGTCAGGCTGCAATTGAGATCGCCCAAACCCGCGCATATCGTAGAGGAGGCAATCGTAGCGATCGCTCAACGCCCGCGCCGTACTGCGCCAATATCGGGCTGAGCCCGCCCAACCATGGATGAACACCATAACGGGCTTACCTGGCGTGCGCTCAGCATTCCCTTGGGTGATCCATTCGTAATAATGCTCAACCCCTTGAATCAGGAGGTGGGGCATTCTAGGCAGACTCCGGTTTTGGCAGCGAAGACGGGTGAACCAAAAGTTCAGCGGTGGATCGTTTCTCCACCATTTCCCGCGTAACCATGCAGCGCTTCACATCCTTGCGGGAAGGCAATTCGTACATAACATCCAGCATCAGTTCTTCAACGATGCCCCGCAAAGCCCGCGCCCCGGTCTTGCGGCGATAGGCCTCCCGCGCGATCGCCCGCACCGCCTCCTGCTTAAACTCAAGCTGCACATTGTCCATGTTCATCAGCTTTTGGAACTGCTTGATCAGCGCATTCTTCGGCTCCGTCAAGATCGCCACCAAAGCCTCTTCATCCAGCGGATCCACCACCGAAATTGCCGGAATCCGGCCAATGAACTCAGGGATCATGCCGTACTTAACCAGATCCTGGGGTTCTAGATGCTGCAAAATATCTGCCGCCCGCTTGTCCCGTGATGTTTGGCTGTCCCCCGGCTGCACAAACCCAATGGACTTCTTACCGATGCGCTGTTCTACAAGCTTTTCAAGGCCAACAAAAGCCCCGCCACAGATGAAAAGAATATTGCTAGTGTCAATCTGAATACAGTCCTGGTAGGGATGCTTGCGTCCCCCTTGGGGCGGCACATTGGCCACCGTGCCTTCCAGCATTTTCAGGAGTGCTTGCTGCACCCCTTCCCCAGACACATCACGGGTGATAGAGGGGTTTTCGCTTTTACGGGCAATTTTGTCAATCTCATCAATGTAGATAATGCCGCGCTGGGCTTCTTCTACATCTAGATCCGCTACTTGCAGCAGCCGTAGCAGAATGTTTTCAACATCTTCCCCCACATACCCCGCTTCCGTCAGGGTGGTGGCGTCGGCCACCGCAAAGGGCACATCCAGAATGCGGGCCAGGGTTTGGGCCAACAACGTTTTGCCGCAACCCGTAGGGCCAATCAGCAGAATATTTGCCTTTTGCAACTCAATGGCATCTTCGTCAAAGCTGTCATTCCCCTTGCTCTGGAGATGGCTAAGGCGCTTGTAGTGGTTGTAAACCGCCACGGAAAGCACCTTTTTGGCATCATCCTGGCCAATTACGTGCTCATCCAAATATTTCTTGATTTCCCGAGGCTTGGGAATTTGATTCAGGGAAATGGGGGAAGGGGCACGTCGTCGCTCAGGGGGCTGTTCGCGGCGGGGCACTGGCTGAGACACCGCCGCACTGGAGTCAAACAGTTCCTCGTCCAGAATCTCATTACAGAGATCAACGCATTCGTCGCAGATGTAGACTCCCGGCCCAGCAATCAGCTTCCGAACCTGTTCCTGGGACTTGCCGCAGAAGGAGCATTTAAGGTGGGAGTCGTACTTGGACATGGGGATTCCCCTTACTACAGTGCAGCGATCGGCGTACCAGCAGAGAGTGTCTGGCGCTCTACCACCTGGTCAATCAGGCCGTAGGCTTTCGCCTCCTCGGCAGACATGTAAAAATCACGCTCTGTATCGGATTCAATGCGCTCAATGGGCTGCCCGGTGTGATGGGCAATGAGTTCATTGAGCCGTTGCTTATGGTAAAGAATTTCCCGCGCCTGAATCTCAATGTCCACCGCTTGCCCTTGGGCTCCCCCCAAGGGTTGGTGAATCATGATGCGAGAGCTGGGCAGGGACAAGCGCTTGCCTTGGGTGCCACTACAGAGCAGAAACGCCCCCATACTAGCGGCCAAGCCAAAGCAAATGGTGACGACATCGGGACGAATTTGTTGGATGGTATCGTAAATCGCCATCCCTGCGGTCACCGACCCCCCAGGGGAGTTGATGTAGATTTGCACATCTTTTTCAGGGTCTTCGGCATCAAGGAACAATAACTGAGCCACGATGGAGTCAGCCACCTCATCGTTAATGGGGGTCCCCAGAAAGATGATGCGCTCCCGTAACAACCGAGAGTAGATGTCAAAGGCCCGTTCCCCCCGCCCCGATTGCTCTACCACCATGGGTACAACGCTGCGAATGGCGTCGGGATTAGCTAGAGCATCATTAATGCGATAGGGGTAGGAAAATTGTGTTGACACCATAAAACACTACTGACGAAGGATCCGCTAAAGATGACAGAAATGGCTCGTCCCCAAACCACTGTATGGGAGCCAAGATAACACTAGCCCCAACTTAACGCGACCATGGGAGGAGATGTCCGTTGATCAATTGGGTTTTTCAAATCTTTGGATTGACTGGGGGGCAATGGATGGGCAAGCCGCGATCGCTTGCCCTCATTATGCCCTAAGGCTCCCCCACAAATCAGGTCCTGACCGTTCCTAACTTGATGGCCTAGGACAGCGACATCAGCATAACTGTGCCTGCTGATGCAATCCACCCAGGGGCTGTGACCATTTCACAACCAGAGATCCTGGCGACCATGGATGACAGCCCCTCAGCAGGGATCGGTTATTCGGCTTCGGTATCCGGGGAGACCGCCTCACTGGCCACATCTACTGTGGCAGTAGCGGCTGCCGGGGCCTCTTCTGAGGTATCTGCTGGGGTTGCCTCAGATGCTTCCGATGCTTCGTCAGCACTGAGGGTGCCTTCGGGAACGAGTTCCACGGTATTTTTTTCCAGCAGCCAGGTCAGAATTTTGTCCTGGAGCAGTTCTTCGCTCACCACATCCCGGAGGCGATCCTGATCAACCGCTTGGGGATCCTGCACCTCCGACAGCATCTCGTCCATGCGGGCTTTGATATCCGCTTCGTCCACGACAATGGACTCCTGCTTAGCCACTTCCCCCAAGGCCAAGGTGCGCTGTAGTCGATTGATGGCATCGGGGCGGGAGCGATCGCGCATATTCTCGACGATCTCAGGGGTCAGCAGTTTATTGACATCAATGCCCTGACGACTCAACTGCACCGCCGCTTGGGACACCAGATAGTTCACTTCCCGCCGCACCAGCGTCTCAGGAATTTCCGCTTGGAGGTTATCCACTAGGGCCGTTAGCAAGGCTTCCCGCTGATTGGCTTCGGTCTTGTCCTGCGCCTCTTCCTGGTAGCGCTCCTCTAGGGATTGCCGCAGTTCGGCGATGGTTTCAAATTCACTGATCTCCTGGGCGAAGTCATCGTCTAGGTCCGGCAGTTCCTTTTCCTTCAGATCCTTGAGGGTGATGGTGAAAACCGCTGGTTTGCCCGCTAGGGATTCCTGGGGATAGGACTCTGGGAAGGTGACGGCAACATCCTTGGTTTCCTCTAGGGACATGCCGGCAATGCCTTCCACAAAGCCTTCGATGAAGCTGCCTGCCTTCAGTTCCAGTTGAAAATCACTGGCCTCACCGCCATCAAAGGCTTCCATCTCACCCGATTCGGCCTGAATTTTGCCCGCAAAATCAACGACGGCCATATCTCCCATCTGGGCGGGGCGATCGTCCACGGGCACCAAGGTGGCCTGGTTTTCCCGGTACTGCTCCAGAATTTCGTCCACTTGGGCGGGATCGTACTTAATTTCCTCCGCCTGCACCGTCAGGTCAGTGTAGGTTTCGAGGGTGACACGGGGGGGCACATCCACAGAGGCTTTCACCGTCAGGGGCTGCCCCGGCTGAAACTGCTCAATCAGCTCGTCAAAGGTAGAGGTGAGTTGATAGTTGCCGATCGCCTCAATTTTTTCCTGCTCAATGGCTTTGTCAACGGCGTTTTGTACCAATTCCTCTAGGGCTGCCGCCTTGACCTGCACGGTGCCCACCCGTTGCAAAAAGATTTGACGGGGCACCTTACCCCGCCGGAACCCAGGAATATTGGCCGACTTCATGAGCTTCCGCAGCACCTGCTCATAGGTCTGCTGGGAGATCTCCCCGGGGATTTCAATTTCGAGTCCCACCTG
Source organism: Cyanobacteriota bacterium (assembly GCA_027619675.1). GTDB lineage: Bacteria > Cyanobacteriota > Cyanobacteriia > Phormidesmidales > Phormidesmidaceae > PCC-6406. The sequence goes on along the minus strand of JAQCHG010000172.1, from coordinate 518 downwards.
GCTGTCGGGCAGGGTTTCCTGGCTAACTTTCATAAAGCGTTCCTGTGGACGGTCAAACGATTGAAGCTTCGTATACAGTGGCTGCACGGGCTACCTACGGGGCTGAGAACACCGGGGACACTCCCTGGCTCCCCCCCTAAGCCCATGCCTGTTGACATCGTAGCCCTTGCGAATTCACGCAATTAACCATAATACGCTATGCCCAGGCCACATAAAATTTCGTTCAGCCCACTTTAGGTGCTTGCCACCGAGTATGGTGGCTGGTTTTCCTTGGTTTGCAAGGGAAACGGGGCGGTCTATTACCTTTCTATATGGGGCACCCAAGGCTCGAAGCTCCTGTAGTAGAGTTGGGAGACGACGGCTTGCGGCGCGGTTTACCGTGGCGAGCCTGGGACTGAGGGCAGCGTTGTAATCAAGGAGAGAAACGGTGGCGAACGGCTATCGCGTGGCAATTTTAGGGGCCACAGGGGCAGTGGGCACGGAGTTGATCGCCCTATTGGAGGAGCGGCAGTTCCCCC
>JAQCHG010000171.1 GCA_027619675.1 Cyanobacteriota bacterium | reverse complement strand
CCGCTGCCCCCCAGGCCGGGGTAGCCGCGATAACCGGGCTGGGGGCCACCCCCCATACCAGGGAAACCGCCCCCCATGCCGGGGAAGCCCCCGCCCATGCCGGGGAAACCGCCGCCCATACCGGGCATTCCCATCTGGCCAGAGCCCATCTGCTGCATCAGCGATCGCATCTTTTGAAAATCGCTCACCAGCTTGCTGACATCCTTTTCCTTATAGCCCGAGCCCGTCGCCACTCGACGGCGGCGGCTGGGGGAGCCAGAGAGCAATTCTGGGTTGTGGCGTTCGTCCTTGGTCATGGAGTTGATCATGGCCTCCACCCGCTTCAGTTGAGATTCCCCCTGCTGAAGCTGCTCGTCGGAGATTTTGCCCGCCATACCGGGGATCAGCTTCATGATGCCGCCCAGGGACCCCATGGTCTTCATCAAGCGCATTTGCTTGATGAAGTCATTGAAGTCAAACTTGGCCTCCATGATCTTCTGCTGGAGTTTTTCGGCATCGGCGATGTCCACCGCCTCTTGGGCCTTCTCCACCAGGGTCAGTACATCCCCCATGCCAAGGATGCGGGAGGCCATGCGATCGGGGTAGAAGGGTTGCAGCGCCTCCACCTTTTCGCCCACGCCGATGAACTTGATCGGCTGGCCAGAAATTTGCCGCACCGACAGGGCCGCCCCGCCCCGTGCATCCCCATCCATCTTGGTGAGAATTGCCCCGGTGATGCCGATTTGCTCATGGAAGGTGCGGGTGAGGTTGGCCGCCTCTTGTCCGGTCATGGCATCCACCACCAGCAGCACCTCATGGGGCTGGATGGTTTCTTTGATTTGGGCCAACTCCGCCATCATGGCCGGGTCGATTTGCAGGCGTCCGGCGGTGTCCACGATCACCGTGTCCACGTCCAGCTCCTGGGCTTTGGCGATGCCCTGGCGGGCGATCTCCACCGGGTTGGCGTCGGTACCCATGTCAAACACAGGTACATCAATTTGTTTGCCGAGGGTGATCAGCTGATCCACCGCAGCGGGACGGTACACGTCCGTGGCCACCAGCAGGGTGGTGCGCTTTTCTTTGCGGAGGTGGAGGGCGAGTTTGGCGGTGGCGGTGGTTTTACCCGTACCCTGCAAGCCCGCCATTAGGACGACGGTGGGGCCAGTATCGGCTTGGGCTAGGGGGCTGTTGCTTTCCCCCATCAGCTTCACCAGTTCATCGTTAACGATTTTGATGAACTGCTGACCGGGGTTGACCCCGGCGATCACCTCTGCGCCCTCGGCCTGGGCTTGCACGTCGGCGATGAAGCTTTTCACCACCTGAAGGTTGACGTCCGCCTCCAGGAGCGCCCTGCGGACTTCCCGCAGGGCCTCTTGAATGTTGGCTTCGCTGATTTTGTCTTGGCCCCGGAGTTTCTTCCAGGCACCTTCCAACCGTTCAGAGAGGGCTTCAAACATCAGAGCGTGGGTCAAAATGAGGTATGCACGGCGGGGGTGGGCGATCGCCCCAAAACCGTCTGGTCCACAGGGGAACCATCACGGCAGAAAAATCACGTCACAATGGCACCTGGAGGGTGTCACCCCTCAGGGGCCTCGAATGGGCCAGAGTGCCGTTATTTTTACCCTTGAAATAACCATTCTAAGGGGTGAACGGGGCAGGGGTGACCCTGGCTCTGGATTGGAACAGTCGCACGGGCAGGATGAGGGACATGGTTCATAGTCAGACCAATCGCCCCACGGATAGGGCCGTAGGCATCCCCCCCCAGGTGATGACTCCGGACCCGATGCCCTCTTGGTGGCCCATTATTCAACGTCACAGTCGGCTGCTGGTGGCGGTGGTGAATTTGCAGACCGCCCAAATTGAGTGGACCAGCGATCGCTTCCGCGAACTGGTGGGCATGGAAGACTGTCCCCCCACCCTGGGGGAAGCGGTGCTGACCCGCCTGTCGGAGGGCGATCGCACCCTGGTGCGAGAGCGGGTGCGCCGCCATGTGCTCAATGCCATCCTTAGCAGCCACTATCAACGATCTGATCTGTTGGCGACCCGTTGGCTCTATGAGCCGTTGATTGTGACGGTGGGGCGGACTCAAACAGATCGCCCCCGCTATGTGGAATTTACCGTCAGCAGCGATCGCATCACCGTCACCCAATTAGACGATGCCCTGCGGGCCGCCCTGGATCAGTGCTGGCCAGAATCCCCCACCTCGGCGGCGGTGATGGGCCAAATCCATCAGCCCGACTCCCCCCTGCAACAGGTGCTGCGGCAGTTGAACCCCTCCACCTACCAGGCCAGCGGCACGGTGCTGGTGGAGGGCATGGATGTCACCGATCGCGAGTTGACCCAGCGCCTCACCCATCTGCTGCTGGGGCGAGAGTCAATTTTGCATCCCCACCGCTTTAGTCAGGCCAACGACCTGATGAAGCGGCTGTTTCGTGCCCAAGACAGCCTGATTTTGACGGCGGAAGCGGCCTCCGCCAAGATTTTTTTAGACCTCGACCGCCCCGAACGCACGGTGCTGCCCTACGCCGTTGCCGATTTGCAAGGGTCCGCCCTATTTCAGGCCGCCTGCCGGGGGGAGGTGCTGACGGTGCCGGATCTGGCCCAGTATGACGCCAACCCCTGCGAACACCTGCTGCGCCAGCGGGGGGCGCGATCTCTGTTGGTGCTGCCCTTGGTGGTGCGCCCCATGCGGCTGCAAAGCGCCTCCCATCAACTGATGGGGCTGATCGCCCTGGCCTCAGAACAGGTGGATGCCTTTGACAGCCGGGATGAGTATTACGCCGCGTCCCTGGTGCCCGCATTGACGGTGGCCATGCGCCACACGGTGCAAGAGCGGTTTACCAACATCCACGAGTCGGTGCGGTGGCGCTTTGAGGAAGAGGCGGAACGCCGCAGTTTGGGCCTGACCCCAGAGCCCATTGTGTTTCAGAATGTCTACCCCCTCTACGGCATTTCTGACATTCGCGGTTCCTCCAACGAGCGCAATCGGGCCATTCAGACCGACTTGACCGCCCAGTTTCATCTGGCGTTGGCTATTGTCGAGGCGGTTTGCGCCACCACCGAGAGCGCCTTTATCCAACAGTTGCGCCTAGATTTGTTAGACCATCTCCACACCCTGGCGATGGAGGTCACGGTGGATGCAGAGGTGACCCTGGTGCGCTATCTCCAGGAAAACCTAGAGGCCCACTTTAACTTTTTTAAGCAGCAGGGGGCGGGGGCGATCTCCGCCATTGCCGCCTACGAAGCCGCCCTCGATCCGGCCCAGCGGTGTGTCTATAACGCTCGGGCCACCTACGACCAAACCGTCCATCGCATCAACCAAGCCCTGCGGCATGTTTGGCATCGCTGGCAGCAAACCATGCAGGTCATCATCCCCCACTATTGCGATATCGAGGCCACCGATGGCATCGACCACATGATCTATACCGGACGGGCGATCGATGAGCACTTTACCCCCTTCCATTTGTGCAGTTTGCGCTACGAGCAACTGCGGGCGGTATGTGACTGTGCCCGCGTGGGTTTTCGCATCAAGGCTGAGCACCAAACCGATTTGGATCTGGCCCATCTGGTGTTGGTTCAAGACGTGACGGTGGACATCACCCACGACGAAAATACCGAGCGCCTCTTTGATGTGCGCGGGACCCGTGACACCCGCTACGAGATTGTTAAAAAACGCATTGATAAGGCGATCGATAGCCAAACCCAAGCCCGCATTACCCAACCGGGCTGCCTCACCCTGGTGTATTCCACCGCCGAAGAATGGCAAGAATATCGCCAATACTTGCGCTATTTACAGCGGGAAGGCTGGGTTGGCCCCCACATTGAACAGGGGAGCGTTGAGCCCCTGCAAGGGGTGACCGGGCTGCGCTTTGCCCGCGTCCAGGTCCTGCCAGACTCCCCCTCCTCACCGGAGTTAACGGACCCGCCGGAAAGCCCTTAGGGGATTTTTCGGAATGAAGATACCGCCGTCGATTGGCGTCGAGGCCAGGGACTCAACAGTCTGAGCAGGTCATTTCTTTCTCAGAGATTGCCTTAAGCGAGCCCGTCCAGCCTGCCGCCCTTGGCCAGCGGGTTTTGGCGGGAAATCGCTGCACCTTCCCCCCGGCTGTCACCCATTGGCAACGCAGAGCGGGGGAAATCTTCATGCGATCGGTAGCCCCCTTCTAGCCCAGGGGGAACCTGTCACCTGTGAGCCCTCACCGTATTCCCTCGGGGAGGCTACGCCTACGGCTGAACTCACGCCGAAGCCCTAAATCCTGCTCCCAAACTGTAACCGTCCCAGGAATCACCCTGGCTGAGCGAAGCCGTATGCCTTTCAGGCAGGCACAGCCAACGCCTTGTGTCTCCCGGAGGGAGAAAGCCAAAACCCAACCAGAATGTCTCCTAGCCCCGCTGGGGCGGCCAAGCCAACGACTCCGTTGCTCCCTAGGGGAGCCTCTAACGCGAGCAGGGAACGGTTACCCCAAGCTTGGGAGAGGGACTTTGAAACATTTGCGCTCTGTCTACGAATTTTGGAAGCATGGGCTGAAGTTAGGGGCCATCCAGGATATTGGCAAACATGACAGGCTCCCTGGACTAGACCTACCGCCTTGGGGTACCGTTCTCCAGGCTGGTGGGGGGTGAGGTGCCTTTGACAACCTCGAAACTTTAGGGGTTGCAGAAAATTGATCAGATCAGCTTATGGGGGATAATTGTGTGATTGTGTCGAATCTGGGGCGATCGCAGGGGAGGTGTACTGAGAAAACTCTAAAGTTAGAAAAAAGTTCGGATATTGCGAGTCACCTATCCGTGAATGTTGTGTATGCTTAAGCAACTTCAGATTCGCCAGAGGCGAGATCTATTGTTTAATAAGTAATTGCAGCCATGAGGTTCCCCTAGATGACAGAAACAGCAACTGCCCCTCTAACAGGGAAGGAACTCCTTCAGAAGGTTAAAGAACTCACCCATTTGAATAAGCGGGAAACCGCTAAAGAATGCGGCTACTACTCCACCACAAAGACTGGTAAGACCCGCATTGATCTGACCGGCTTCTACGATGCACTGCTAGCCGCTCGGGGCATTTCCCTAGAACCGGAAAAGAAAAAAGATGGTCGGGGCCGCGAAGCCACCTACCGGGTGAGTGTGCATAAGAACGGTCAAATTGTCATCGGTGCTGCCTACACCCAAGAAATGGGTTTACAGCCCGGCGATGAGTTTGAAATCAAGGTGGGCTACAAGCATATCCATCTCAAGCAGTTGAGTGATGGCAACGGTGCCGACGAAGAAGAGTAAGACAACGCTGTCTTTTTTGGCGCGGCGCAATCAATTTTCAAGGCAAATGCGCTAGCTCAACCTTGAGGCGGGCCAAATAGCTGATATCAAAGCAGGTGCAGGGGATTTTCAAGCCCCTTGCACCTG
>JAQCHG010000170.1 GCA_027619675.1 Cyanobacteriota bacterium | reverse complement strand
ACCGTGATTGGGGACCTTGGGGAGGGGGCTGCCGCCCCAGTCCTGACGGTGCAAACCCTGCTGCGGGATTACTACACCGCAGAACTTAACCAACAAACCTTTAGCCGCCTGCACCATCAACTCAGCCAAACCCTCAAGGCCCGTCTCCATAAGCTTGGGGTCAAGGCGGCGGGCTTTCGCGATCGCCTCGACCTCGCCATCCAGGCCGACCACTATCGCCAACAGGCGGATCTGCTGATGGCCTACAGCCACCAGTGGCAGCCGGGACAAACCACCCTGACCCTGGCGGATTTTGAAACCGGGGCACCCGTGGCCATTCCCCTTGACCCAGAGAAAAATGCGGTGCAGAACGCCCAGGCATTTTACAAAAAGCACCAAAAACTGAAGCGATCGCGCCAAGCGATCGCCCCCTTGCTGACGGCGGTACAAGAGGAAATTGCCTACCTGGAGCAAATTGACGCCGCCCTCCAGCAGATGACCCGCTACGAAACCACCACCGACCTAGACGCCCTCGGGGAAATTCGCGATGAACTGATTCAGCAGGGCTATTTGGCCAATGCCAGCTATCGTCCTAAAACTCCGACCCCAGGGGATGACAGCAGCCTGCGCAAATTTGCCCTGGCCAGCGGCAAAGCGGTGTGGGTGGGTCGCAACAACCGCCAAAATGACTGGCTCATCTCCCGTTTTGCCACCGATTACGATCTCTGGTTCCACACCCAAGAAATTCCTGGCAGCCATGTGCTGCTGCGGCTGAACCCCGGTGAGGTAGCCAGCGATCGCGACCTGCAAGCAACGGCTGACCTCGCCGCCTACTACAGCCGTGCCCAACAGGCGGATCAGGTGCCCGTGATCTACACCGAACCCTGCCACGTCTATAAACCCAAGGGCGCTCGCCCCGGCATGGTGATCTACAAGCATGAGCGGGTGCTGTGGGGTCAACCCCAACGGGCGAAGGTCTGGCAAAACCAATCTTTGACCACCACCCCAGCACAACCAGACCCCGCCCTCGCGGCGACCCCATAAAGAACCTGCGGGCACCGTTTGAAGCCCCTATACCCGGCTGTGGGGCAGCGGTCCATCAGGGTGAACCCGCTCAACAGACGGGGATAGGGTGGTTTTGATTGGTGTTTATGGAGTCAGCCCACCCATCGGGCTGGCATTACTCAGCAGGCTTAAAATCCAACGCCGCCGAGTTCATACAATAGCGCTGCCCGGTGGGCCGGGGACCATCGCCAAACACATGGCCCAAGTGGGCATCGCACTGGCTACAGAGCACCTCGGTGCGGATCATAAAGTGGCTGAAATCCCGCTTGGTGGCCACATTTTCATCCTTCGAGGGAGCCCAAAAACTGGGCCACCCCGTACCCGACTCATACTTGGTCTCCGAGTTAAACAACTCCGCCCCGCAGCAGACACAGTGATAGGTGCCAGCGGCCTTATTGTCGTGGTACTTGCCCGTAAAGGCCCGCTCCGTCCCGTGCTCACGGGTGACGTGGTACTGCTCCGGCGTCAGTTGTTGCCGCCATTCCTGTTCTGTCTTTTTAACCTTCTCGACCATGGTGAATATTTCCCCATCAGCGCGTTCCACAATCGCCGGACAGCGGGGCAAACCCCGCCCTGTCCCGACGCTTCAGGCTTCATCCTAACGTAGCGTCCCCACCGTCACCGCCAGCCCCAGATCGGCAATCCTCACCCCGATCTGAAATTCTGAAGTGAGGAGTCAGGAGCGAGGAGTCAGGAGTCAGGAGTCAGGAGCGAGGAGTCAGCAATCCGCAATCCAAAATCCGCAATCCAAAATCCCCTCACCCTGCCCCCATCAACATCCACACCCCCGTCAAGGCCACCAACACCCCCAACACCGCACGCCCAGTGACGAGATCGCCCAGCATGGCCGCCAGGGGCAGCACAAACAGGGGGCTGGTGGCCAATAGAGATTGGGCGATGCCCGTTGGGGCGTATTTAAAGGCTACCTGCTGGAGCCAGATGGCCAGATAGGTCCCCAGAAAGGCGGTGAGCACCAACACCGGCCAGATTTGGGGCGATCGCGCCACCTGCAACGGTTCCCGCCATTGCCCCCGCAGGGTGAGCAGGGCGACCAACACCGCCCCCCCCGCCGTCAACCGCAGCAAACTGCTCCACAACGGGTCCACCACCGTATCCGCCAGGGCCGCCCGAGACAACACCGACCCCGTGGCCTGACCCACCACCGCCAGCAATCCCCACATCACCCCCCGCCATACAGGCACCAAGGGCTCTGTACCCACCTGGGGGGCAGCGGGCACCCGCTCAGAAATCACCCAGGCCACCCCCAGCACGGTGAGAAAAATCCCCCCCCAGGCCAGGGCGCTGAGGGCTTCTTGCAACCAGGCCCAAGCCAGCAGGGCCGCTAGGGGCGGGGCTAGGGACTCTAACAGCAGCGCCCGCCGCGCCCCCAAACTATTCACCGCGCTGAAGTAGGCAGTATCCCCCAGCCCAATGCCGATCGCCCCACTCAGCAACAGCCACACCACCGCCAGGGGGGGGAGGTCCGGGGCCTGCCCCCAGCGCCACAGCAGGGTTAACAGGATAAAGGCGATCGCCACCATCCCCTTCACCAGGTTCAGCACCAGGGGGCGCAGGGTCTTACCCAACCGCCCAAACAACACCGTCGAAACCGCCCATAGGGCCGCCGCCACCAGCGCCGCCCCTTCCCCCTGCCCGATGACCAAACTGCCCAATGCCCCACCTCTGCCCAATCTGCTTGGTCAGCCTATCGCAGTCCTGTGGGGACTTTGACCCTGGAGCCCCATAAAAATTGGCTGGATTCTGGTGGAATCCAGCCAAGGTCAGCAGTCAATTTTGGGCAGGGCGCACCCCTGCTTCCCCGAATCCGCCCCTAGGCCAGGGAACGGCACTTGCTCGCCAAGCCCACCCCCACTGCCGCCAAGGTGCCCAGGATGGCGACGGGTTCCGGTACCGCTTCAGGATCTTCTCCAGCGGTGTAGCTACCCCCACCTACTTTGATTTGGGTCGCTAGGCGAGAGCCATTGGGCGTAGCCCCATGCCAAGAAAAAGTCTGCGTCCCGGTCAGGGTAAAGGAACCGCTCAGGTCCGAAATGACGATGTAGTCAACATCCGATGCCCCATCATTACCCTCAGATTCGAGCAGACCTAGGGCCTGGGAACCGCTGGCATCGGTCAGATTGAGATTGGTGAGGGAGAGGGCGGCATCGCTAGTGTCGTTCCGACCCTGGGCGCGGGTACGCAGAAAAATACCGTTGGGGCTGAAGGCCGTCGTGGTGGCATTGAGCACTTGACCACCAACGGTGTAGGTGATCAAACCGCTGGGCGCATCGTAGGTCAAAGAGAAATTGACGGCTTCCCCTGAAACCCACTGCCGTTGACCTTCGGCACCCGCAAAGGGTAAGCCCCCCATCAATCCTCCCAAACCATTCGGCAGAATGGGCTGGTTGATGCCAAGTTCGCGATCGCCATTGGTTTGACCATTGCCAAAGCGGCTTTCTGCGACAAACAGTTCTTCAAACTCACCATCGAGAATGAGCTGGTTAAATTCAAGATCGGTGATTGGGCTGTAGGCATAGGTAAAGGCTTGGGCAGCAGGTGCAAAGGTCATTACACTCGCAGCAGCGGCTCCGAACAGAGCCCAGTGGGAAAGACGTGTCATGGATAAACCCTTGAGAATGAAGCGTTAACGGAAAGATTCAGTAGCGCACTCGGTAACACCTTCATTTCCAAAAGTATCCAAGCTGACAGTATTTCAGCCCAATACCTCAGGGACTTCACGGAGATTTCAAGTAAGTAGTTTCCCTACCTCATCCCGGCTTAATCACCGCCAAGCTTACCCATGGGTTGGCGATCGCCCATGGGGTTTTCCCCAAGCGATCGCAGACATCCCGCCGCTGCATCGGTGGCTGGGGAATCCGCCACGGATAGCCCCCCACCAACCCTTAGGATAGGTAAAGTGACCTTTGCTTAAGATTGCGGATAGACAGGGTTTCAGGATGGATATCAAACACGGTTTCGTCGGCACGGTCGGCAACACGCCCCTCATTCGACTCAATAGCTTCAGCGAAGAGACGGGCTGCGAGATTTTAGGCAAGGCGGAATTTCTGAACCCTGGTGGCTCTGTCAAAGACCGCGCCGCCCTCTACATCATTCAAGACGCCGAGCAGCAAGGGTTGCTCAAGCCGGGGGGCACCGTAGTTGAAGGCACCGCTGGCAACACCGGGATTGGCTTAGCCCACATTTGCAACGCCAAGGGTTACCGCTGCTTGATCATCATTCCTGAAACCCAATCCCAGGAAAAAATGGACATGCTGCGCACCCTCGGGGCAGAGGTGCGCCCGGTGCCCGCCGTGCCCTACAAAGACCCCAACAACTACGTCAAGCTGTCGGGGCGGCTGGCGACGGACATGGACAACGCCATCTGGGCCAATCAATTTGACAACCTGGCCAACCGCCAAGCCCATTACGAGACCACTGGCCCGGAAATTTGGACCCAGACCGACGGCAAAGTAGATGCCTGGGTGGCGGCTACAGGTACCGGGGGCACCTATGCGGGCACAGCGATGTTTTTGAAGGAAAAGAACCCTAACCTCAAATGCGTAGTGGCGGACCCGATGGGGAGCGGCCTCTATAGCTATGTGAAAACTGGGGAAATTGCCACGGAAGGCAATTCCATTACGGAGGGCATTGGCAACAGTCGGGTCACGGCCAACATGGCGGGTGCCCCTGCCGACGATGCCATCCAGGTCACGGACCCAGAAGCCCTGCAAGTGATTTATCAATTGCTCCACAAAGACGGTCTGTTCATGGGCGGTTCCGTCGGCATCAATGTGGGGGCGGCGGTGAAGCTAGCCAAACAACTGGGGCCAGGGCACACCATCGTGACGGTACTCTGTGACAGCGGTGCCCGCTACCAATCTCGCCTCTTTAGCCAAGATTGGTTAACCACAAAGGGGCTCTGGTCTGATCAGCTCATCCCCAAAAGCTGAACGCCTAATCCTTTTGCCATGGCTCCTGTAGCGCAGGTTGGTACATAACACCCACGGTCTTTGTGGTCGTACTAAACCCCAGCCAAGTTGAAAACTTTAGTTTTGAGCATCAGAAAAACCTCACCTAGCCTCGCCTTAAGAAGGAAAGGAACCGGAGCCCCTGCTCAGTTTGGGACTAACTTTTGAATCAGATTGTGAGTAAACCTTTCCTTCCCAAGGAGAGGTGCCGCAGGCGGTGAGGTTGGCTCGGGCGCAAGACTCCAGTTCCGAATCTGGATGAGGTTTAAAAGGAAATTTTTCGGTAATGGTTATAGACCGCCGTAGATTGGCGTCGAGGTACGAGACCCAACAGTCTGAGCGGGTAATGTCTTTCCCAAAGATCGCCTAAAC
>JAQCHG010000169.1 GCA_027619675.1 Cyanobacteriota bacterium | reverse complement strand
CGTAAATCGTTGGGGGGCGGGGCGGGGGGTGGAGAGGGGGCAGCCATGGGGTTAGCCAAGGAAACGGGACGCGGCCTCCCCCGTCCGGTTTTCGGGGGGCGGGGGGGACCGGGGGCAGGCACCACTTGCCCGCTGGCGGGATCAATCGGGGCTGGATGCAGTCGATGGGGGCTCATGTCTGATAACGGGGGCCAAGGGTTGTCTGTCAACCGCACGGGGTTCCACGCCACAGAATCTCCAGGCTACCGCTTGGCGGTGGCAGACAGGCCGCCTGCCGATACATTGCCGACCTAGCTTGATCTGGCCTGATCGGATCTGGCCAGCGTCGGATCTGCGCAACCTGCGCCTGACTCCTCAGGGTTTCCTGGGCACCGGGGGCTGAAACCCCTGGTGCATCGGTGTGACAGCGTCAGTCCTGAAGCCTGAACCCAGGTGGGCCGAGATTGGTAGCGCGGGTCATCCCATTGCGAGGAACGCTCTGGTCCTTAGGTTGCCGCAGCCATCCCTAAAAAGCGTCAGATGTTTTGCTTTCCTAAACGGCTGAGCCACGGGCGGGGATGTTAATGGTCTGGATCAGACGAACGCCTGAAGCCGCGATCGCGCAGCCACTGGTAGCCAAACAGCACCACAAACGCGGGGTTATTGATGCAGTACCGTCGCCAGAGGCGGCGGGGTTCTTGGCAAAAACGATAGAGCCATTCCAGCCCCAGAGCCATCATCCAGCGGGGGGCTTGGGCCACGGTGCCGCTGTGGAAGTCAAAGGCCGCCCCCACCCCCACCATGACGGCAGGCAGGGATCCCCGCTGGCGGGCCATCCAAAACTCCTGTTTGGGGCAGCCCAGGCCCACAAACACCACCTTGGCCCCCGATTGCTGAATGCGATCGCGATCCGCTGCTTCCTCCGCTGGGGTGAGGGGGCGGAAGGGGGGGGCGTAGCTCCCGGCGATGACCAACCCTGGAAACTGGGTGGTTAGCCGCTGTCGCAGCCGTTCCAGCACGGGATCTGTGCCCCCATACAGGTACAGGGGGATGCCCCCAGCCGCCGCCCGCTGACACCAGGCCAACATCAAATCAGGCCCATACACACGGCTTTGATCGGCGATGCCTAAGGCCCGTAGCCCCCACACCAGGGGCATACCATCGGGGGTCACCAAATCTGCCCCCGCCAGGACCTGACGATAGGCAGGGTCCCACTGGGCGGTCATGACCACATGGACGTTGGCTGCCACCACATAGCAGGACTCGGCCTGCTGCACCCAAACCGCGATGCGATCGCAGGCGTCTCCATAGCTGGTGGCATCCACCCGCGTGGCCAGGATGCGCCGCGCCCTCAGGGTCGGTAAGGTCACCGTCGAGACCGCTGCCTCAGGGCTGGGGTAGGGCAGCCAACCCCTGACGGTAAAGGGTTTGGGCATAATCGGTCCAACTGCCCTGGCCCCAATAGCGGAAGCAACTGGTTTCCAACAGCAGGGTGTACAGCAAGGCCCGCTGGTAGGGAGCCCCTTGACGATCGCCCAAATGGCTACTGAATTGGTGGAAGCGGGCACTGAGGCGCTGCATGGGCTGCATGACATTGTCATAGCCCGCCACCCAACTGCGATCGTTGGTCCAGGATCCCCCCTCCATGGTGAAGCCGCCGTCCTGGGTTTGCAGGGTCTCAATGGCGGTGGCCACAGCGGTGGGGGATGGGGCTGTCCCCACGGTCTGCCAAAGGCGATGGTGCCCTCGGGCTTGGCACACCGGGAAGGTGTCTGGGGTAATGCCCGCCGCCGTCAGCAGTTCCAAATATTCTGTTCCGTTGAAGCCGACGGTGCCCATGCGACCGCTACCCTGCTGGCGCATGTCGTGCCAGGCCCGTTTAAACATGCCGGGAAACTCATTCATCATGACGCCGCCATTCTCGCCATCGCTGATTTGGGTAACCAAGGGCGGCAGGGGACGGCTGCCGAGGGTGGTGCGCTGACAGCTTTTGGCTTCGGCATAGGGCTGCATTTGTGCCACCAGCTTGGTGTCTGAGCCCTGGGTTTTGATCAGCACGGGTATTTCCAGCACCGCCCCTTGGCTGTTTTGCACCCGCAGGCGATGGGGCACGTGGGGCTGGCTAATGCCTGCTCCCTCGGGGGTTTCGATGGTGTGCTCCTGCACCAGCAGCCAGCGGTAGCCACAGTCCAACAGCGCTTCCACAAAGCCATAGAGCACGTCGGGGTGGTTGGGTAGGTGCATTTCGGGGGGTGAAAAGCCCTTAACTCGACCCAGGGCCTCCCAGCCAAATAGGGCGGCGAAGTGGTGCTGCCAAGCGCGAATGTGAAGCTTCAGATCGGGCACGGGGGTGGAGGGCACCACCGCATGGCCCCATAGGGTGCCCAGCCATTCCACATGGGGTTGATAGGCGCGATCGCAGGTGATTTGCCGCAGCTTGTCGAGGATGTCGTGCCGCCCCATCTGCTGAAAGCCCCACAGCAGGGTACCAGAGTAGTCGAGCATGACGCGGGGATTGCAGCCCTGGGCCACCAGCTCGGGGATAAAATCCCCCATGCGGGCGTAGCAGTAGGCAAAGGGCGCAGCGTTGTGGTTGTCCCCCTCGTAGGGGTGATCAAACATGTATTGCAGGTTGTTGATCAACGCCCCCCCGTCCCCAGCGGGAATGGTGGGCTGGTGCATGTGCAGGGCGATCGCAAACCCGGCGGAAATGTCGCTCAGCCGCAGGTTACTGCGGTCTAAAAATACGGGATCGGTTCCCGAGGTCACAGTTTGTAGTGTGTCTTCCCAGCCCGCTAAGGGGGGCAACCCCTCAATCAATGCCGGTAGATTTTCCAGACCAGGGGAAGCGGCAACAACCATAAAACACTCAAAGGGAAGGATTTGAGGACAAAGCCCGTTTCCCCAGTGTCGCATTGAGCCTAGGGAATTTAGCATTGCATATAGTTTTGATAAGTATTGCCTAACTGCCAAAAAAAACACCGCTCATCCTCCCCAGGGGCAAGAGGTCTGAGCGGTGATCAAGTTGTCCCACAGGGAGAAACGGCTCGGTGAGTAGGGGACGGGGGCTACCGATTAGAGCAACCCAGCGTTGCCCAACCCCAAGATCATGCCAGCCCCTAGAATGTGGCCCAGGCTGGCGGTGGCCAGCAGTTCCGGTAAACCAAAGCCATCAAACAGCCCCGGCAGGGACACGGGCAGGGCTGGCCCCACCCCCGATTTTTGGATGGCATACCGACCAATGGCGATGGCAAAGAGGTTGCAGGTGACCATAATCAGGCCCACCTGAAAGGACCACGTGGGGGTGCTGGGGGCCGTTTGGGCTAACAGGGAGAAGGCAGAGGACAGCAAGGATCTAATCTCCTGAAGTTAAAAGGGTTTGGGTCTGAAATTGGGTTTTTGTCAGAATACAGGGGATTATAAGGAGCCGCCGAAACCCTTTGGGGCGGTTGTTCAACAGAGTTAACACGGGGCCTGCTATGGGGACGGGGATGGGCGATCGCTGGGTGAAAATTTGCGGCCTCACGGACCCAGCGGAAGCCCTCAAGGTGGCCCAGGCGGGGGCCAGTGCCTTGGGGTTTATTTGCGTACCCAGTTCCCCCCGCCATGTCACCCCGGCCCAACTAGCAGCCCTGGTGGAACCCCTGCAAGCGTCCCCCTGGCGGCAGGTAGAGCGGGTGGGGGTGTTTGTGGATGCCGATCTACACACCTTGGCCCACTATGGGGTGGGCGATCGCCTCACCACCCTGCAACTCCATGGTCAAGAAACCCCCGCCGACTGCCAGCGGGTGCACCAACGCTACCCCCACCTGGGGCTGATCAAAGCCTTTCGCATCCGCAGTCGGGGGGATCTGGCGGCGATCGCCGCCTATGAACCCGTGGTGGATCGCCTGCTGCTGGATGCCTACCATCCCCAATTGCTAGGGGGCACCGGACAGACCTTAGATTGGGTCACCTTGCAGCAGTTCCAGCCCCAGCGCCCGTGGATTTTGGCCGGGGGCCTCACCCCCGACAACGTGACCGTAGCCCTCAGCCAACTCAATCCCGACGGTATTGACCTGTCCAGCGGCGTGGAGATTGCCCCAGGGCGCAAGGATCTGGGCCGGGTCAACCACCTATTTGAGGTGCTGAGATCGCCCCAGGCCGCCCCACCCGAGGACGCATCACTCACGGCATGAATTTCAGGGTTCATGAATTTCACGGGCTTAGGCGATCTCTGAGCAAGAAATTACCTGCTCAGACTGCTGGATCTTCTCCCTCGACGCCAACTAAGTAGCCGGGACTAATCAAACTGCACACCTGCCGCTGATTTCGACTCCGCTCAATCAGCTAGACTCTTTGTCCGGCAAGGATTTGAGGGTTGAGCGGAGTCGTATGCCTTTCAGGCAGGCACAGCCAACGCGTTAGCGTCTCCCAAAGGGAGAAAACCCGTCTATAAGATAATTGAGCTTACCTACCTTCCCACGCCTGCGCCTGCGCTCTGACCAGGGGCGATCGCCGTTGCACAGTCAGAACTTTGGCGGTCATGGGTGGCAACCCTGATCGGCGGCAACCCTGCCCCGCACCACACCCAGCAAAAGAAGCGATTAGACTAGGATTTGTCACGGTTGAGGCTCCAGGGGCGATCGCCCCGGCCTACCCAAAGTTGCCACTGTACGCATCCCGTTTTTACCCGCTATGGTCTTCCGATTGCCCCGACAGTCGCGCCGCCGCTCCCTGCCCGCCTCCGTTTCGGGCACCCTCGCAGCGGGCTGGCTGCTGCTCCAGGCCCTGGTAGCCCTGCCCCCAGTGTTAGCCCAGGAAACCCCCGCTGAAGACGAGTTCACCTACGGGGATTTTCTCGAAAAAGTTGACCAAGGCCAGGTGGAACAGGTCGATATTGACCCCGATCGCGGGGTGGCCCAAGTGCGCCTCAAGGGGGATAGCGAAGAGGATGAACCCCGGCAGGTCCTGCTGTTCGCCGGGGATGGCCGCAATCCAGAACTGATTCAGCGACTCCGCCAGCAGGATGTGGATGTGGAGGTGCAAGCCTCCGGCAGTGGAGGTGCGATCGCCTGGATTGCCACCAACACGCTGCTGGTGCTGGTGCTGGTGTTTGGCCTGGTGCTGATTTTGCGGCGATCGGCGGGCGGGGCAGGCGGGGCCATGAGCTTTGGCCGTTCCCGCGCCCGCTTCCAAATGGAGGCCAAAACCGGGGTGCAGTTCGATGATGTGGCGGGCATTGAAGAAGCCAAAGAAGAACTGCAAGAGGTGGTTTCGTTTCTGAAAAATCCTGAAAAATTCACCGCCGTCGGAGCCAAGATTCCCCGAGGCGTCCTATTGGTGGGGCCTCCCGGTACGGGTAAAACCCTGTTAGCCAAGGCGATCGCCGGGGAAGCAGCGGTGCCCTTCTTCAGCATCTCCGGCTCC
>JAQCHG010000168.1 GCA_027619675.1 Cyanobacteriota bacterium | reverse complement strand
TGTAGTGGTGCTTGAGCCGCAGGGTTTCAGCCATGGCCTCCGCAAACGTCCCCGTCGTGGCGGGGGCCTGGGGCAGCAGCAGGGCTTTATCCAGGTGAATGTGGGCGTCCACCAGACCAGGAATCACCAACTGCCCCTGGGCATCCCAGATTGTCGGAGCGGTGATGGGGTCAGGGGACACGGCGGTGATGAGATCGCCCTGGAGGGCAAGGTGCCACGGGCCTGGTTTTCCCGCCAGGGTGGCGTTGGCAATGACCCAATCGGCAACGGGATGACTCATCGCACCGGGGCTCCCACAGCATCCACTTCAACCATGGCCTCTAGGGCTGCCTGCACCACCGCCACCCCGGCCCCAGGTTTCGAGGACTGCTCGGTCAAAATCTGTCGCCAGCGGCGGCTACCGGGCTGGCCATGGAACAGCATCAGCATATGGCGGGTGATTTTATACAGCTTCAGCCCTTGGCTGGTCCAGTGGTCGATGTAGGGGAGCATCGCCGCCACCACCTGGGCACGGGTGGGCGGTGCCTGGACTGCCGCAAAGAAACGGCGATCGGCGGCAGCAAACAAGTAGGGCTGATCGTAGGCGGCCCGCCCCACCATCACCGCATCCACCGCCTGGAGTTGTGCTGCCACCTGATCCAGGCTGGTGAAGCCGCCGTTAATTTCAATCCACAGGTGGGGATAGTCTCGCTTGAGGCGGTGGACATCGCTGTAGCGGAGGGGGGGGACGGTGCGATTTTCCTTGGGGCTGAGGCCCTGGAGCCACGCCTTGCGGGCATGGACGGAGAAATATCGACAGCCCGCTGCGGCAACGGTGGCGACAAAGGTGGCCATGTGTTCATAGCTGTCTTGGTGGTCGATGCCGATGCGGTGTTTGACGCTGACGGGGAGGGGGCTGGCGGCCTGCATCGCCGCTACGCAGTCCGCCACCCGATTGGGATCGGCCATGAGGCAAGCGCCAAAGTTGCCGCTCTGGACGCGATCGCTGGGGCAGCCCACGTTCAAATTGATTTCGTCGTAGCCATAGTCCGCCGCCACCCGAGCGCAGGTGGCCAATTCCTGGGGATTGTCGCCCCCCACCTGCAACACCAGGGGCTTTTCATCCCAGGTGAACCCCAGTAGATGATCGCGATCGCCATGGAGAATGGCTTGGGATGTCACCATTTCTGTATACAACAGCGTGTGGCGGGTAATCTGCCGCATGAAGTAGCGGAAATGGCGATCGGTGCGGTCCATCATCGGGGCCACACTGAGGGGATAGGGCTTGGGGGGATAGGGCTGGGCGACAGGTTGAGGCACCGACACGTTTACCGACCCGATTAGGGCATAGGACCTTACCGTTAGATCATGCCCTGTTCACCCCCACCTTGTCTGCGCTTACCCTGTTCCCATGGCTGTTCCCCTCACCCTCAAAACCGCATTTGTGGCCCTCGCAGTCACGGATTGGGAACGGGCGATCGCCTTTTACCAAGGCTTTTTGGGCCAAGCCCCAGCCCTACACCAACCCCAGCGCTATGGGGAATTTCATCTGCCAGGGCTGCGATTAGGGTTGTTTTTGCCCCAAGCCGATCAGGCTGACACCTTCGCCAGCGCCACCAGCGGCCCCATGAGCCTGTGTTTAGAGGTGGCGGATTTAGCGGCGGCGATCGCCCGTCTCACCGCCCTCGGCTACCCGCCGCCAGGGAACATCCTGACCGCCAGCCACGGCCAGGAAATTTACGCCTACGACCCCGACGGCAACCGCCTAATCCTGCACCAGGCTCCCCCCAGTCCAGCAGGGCGGTAAGCGCCAGCCAACCCTCCCTACGCCTGATCGCTGGGGACCGTGGACTCGGGGCGCGAGGTTTCCTGGGCACCCGTCGTGGCCCCTTGCTGGCGGCTTACCGTCCCACAAAAAATAAGAGCCACTATGAATGTTTCCTGGGCACCCGTCGTGGCCCCTTGCTGGCGGCTGATCACCGCCTGCCGAAAACCCAGCACCACCAGAATGTTCGACAGGGTCAGAAAGGATTCCGCGCTGCCATGGAGCCAGTCCACATTAGCCAGTTCTGTCCCATAGACGCGATCGGCATAAATGCCCGCTGGGATGGTGACCGCCACAAAGATCAGCAGCACGTAAAAGCCCACCAGCGCCAGTTTGGGGGTTTGGCGCGATCGGGTGATAAAAAACAGAAACCCCAGGTACGGAAACAGGGACAGGGCAAAGAGGGTTTGTTTGTCCAGCAGCGCATCCAGCATGATCGTTCTCTAGCCTCCCCTTAAGCTTCTGTACGTCGGGCCTGCCGCCATATCCACCAAGCGGCCAAGCAAGCGGTAGTATTGCCCACCACCGTCATGGCTGCTTGCAGGGTGACCAGCCACGACAAACCTGGGGCATTGTCAAAAAAGTGCCAGGTGCAGGCACACATGGCGCTCACCAACGAGGGCAACATGCCAAAGGATAATGCTCGCCAAGCCAGCCGTTGGCTCAACTCGGCATAGAGCCAGACAAACCAAATGGCGGCGATCCATTCAATCACGCTGGTGATGTGAACGACCCAAGTGGGAATCGACAGGGCATGCATGGGTAAAGGAATAAGGGATTGATTAAGAGCCACCCCACCAGAGTAGGGACAGTAGGGGCGTTCAGGAAAGGACAACACTGCCGCACTGCCGAATCAGGCACCTCGGCCAACGTGCCCTCCCCATGGACGATGGCGGTGCGGGGTAGGGGCCGTTGGGACCAGGAGATCCAGCCGCCGACAAACTTCCCGTTAGTTGATTAGGAGAGGCGCTAGGAAGGGGGCGCACCGTTGAGGATGCCCGTTGAGTATTGTAGAGGGTGGTTTTGACACCCCGAGGGCAGCGAATGCGGGCAGTGCTGAGTGGTTATTACGGCATGGACAATGGCGGTGATGAGGCGCTGTTGGCCACCCTCTTGCAAATGTTGCCCCCCACCGTCACCCCCGTGGTGCTGTCGGGCCAGCCCGCCGCCACCCAGCAACGCTACGGGGTGGAGGCCCTGCCCCGCAAATCCCTCCCCGCTGTGCTGGCGGCTCTGCGTGGGGGAGATGCTTTTATCTGGGGGGGCGGCAGCCTCATGCAAGACACCACCAGTGGGATGAATCCGCTCTACTACGGTGGGCTGATGGCGATCGCCCAACTGCGGGGCCTGAAAACCATTGCCTGGGCTCAAGGCATTGGCCCCCTACAACGCCCCTGGAGCCGTTGGCTGACCCGGCGATTGCTGCAACAGTGCGCCGCCGTCAGCGTGCGGGACGATGCCTCAGCGGGCCTAGCCGCCCGGTGGCAGGTCCCTGCCTGGTTGGCCCCAGACCCGGTCTGGGCGATGGATTCCCAACCCCTGCCCGGTTTGTGGGACCTGCCCGCCCCCCGCATTGCCGTGGCCCTGCGATCGCACCCTTGGCTCACCGCCCCCCGCATCGCCCAATTCACCACCGCTCTAGCGGATTTTCAGCGGGCTACCCAAACCTGCGTGCTGCTCGTGCCCTTCCAACCCAGCCACGATCGCCCCCTAGCAGAGCACATTCAACGCACCCTCCCTGGCCCCAGTGAAATTATGGCCCCCAGCGATCCACGTCAGTTAAAGGGGCTGTTTCGGGGGGTGGATATGGCGATCGCTATGCGCCTCCACGGGTTGATCATGGCGGCAGCGGAAGGGTGTCGCTGTTTCGCCCTCAGTTACGACCCCAAAGTCACCCACCTGATGGCGGATGTGGCCATGCCCGGCTGGGCCATGGACCCCGCCGATACCCAACCCGCTGCTCCCCTGCGGCCCTGGCCCGATACCGCCGCCGCCATGACCCAGCAGTGGCTAGAGCACTACACCAATGGCGAGCCCCCCAGCCGCGATCAAATCCAATCCCGCCGCGATCGCGCCTACTTGCACCGCGATCTTCTACACCAAACGCTGCTGATCTAAGGACAACACTCCGGACAGTTGTTGATGGCTAACGGCAGTATCAGGGTTTCAGCCCTCTGCTGTGGCACTTCAACAAACGGGAGATCAAGGGGTTCAGCGCTTGCCCCCAAAAGTGTCCGAACTGTTGCTAAGGACCAACGTCAGTAATCCCCTATGCCTCCGTGCCCCTGCCCTAGAAAACGGCAGCAAATTCACGTTGCGCGGTTCTCGGTGTCTACCAAACCACCGCTGCGGCAAGCAGGGAACATTCCCTAACCAAAACTGGTTGGAGGTAGTTAAATCCTTTTCACAAGAAAAACTTGGAAGAAAACGGAGGAGAACAGGGTGAAACGCCTCATCTTGCTAAGGCTCACCCCAATCCTCCTCCATTTCCACAATGCAATCCACTGATGGTAGGAAGAGGCGAACGCGAATATTGCGCCTCGTATGTGATTTAAAATACCTGGCCTATGGAGGACTCAAAAGGGGGGCGATGCCCCCTGTGAGAGCACTTACCGGGTAGGGACATTTCTTATCAAGTCGGTGTAGGATCCAGGGTTCTGTGTTAAACCATAGGGATGGGGTGTCCTGGTCAGCATTCGCCCTATCCCTTGTGGTGACATGTTGGAGACTGGGCGTTGGTCATCGGCCCTTTTCCCCGCAGCGGAATTTTTTTGTTTAACTGCCATGAGTGAAGCGAACGTGCCTCCCCGTCACGAGTCCTCCGGTCATTCTGACGCCGGATCCGCACCGCCCCCCGCTGCCCAGGGCCATCAGCCCCAAAATTGGACCCCAGTGCCCCTGCCCGGAACGGTGCCCCTAGCCGACATGCCCAGTGCGGCCCCCAATGCGGCCCCCAATGCCACCCCCAGGGAATCTGAGCTTTTGAACCTGATCCGCGACCTCAATCGCTGCAACGAGGCCCTGATGGCTCGGGTAAATCAGTTGGAATCGGCCCTGGAGCAGTCTCAACAAACGTTGCACCGGGAGCGAGAAAAAGCCCGTCAACATCCTCAACCTAGCCCAGCAGACAAGGCAGCCATGGCCCAGCAACGCTCCATGGCTCAGATCCTCAGCGAGTTGGAAACCGCCAACGATAGCCTGAAGCGCCAGCGCATTCTCAGCGAAACCTTGCAGGCCCAACTGGACACCAGCCAAGAACGGGTCACCCAACTGGATCGGGAATGCACCGTACTGCGCCAGCGCCAGGGCGATCACACCCAGGCCCTCGAAAAGGCTGAAGCCCTCTGCCGCGATTTGAGATCGCGCCTCCAACGGCAACAGCGCTACACCCTGCAATTCAAAGCAGCCCTGGAAAAATGCTTGGACATGAATGCCCAGGGCACCGTCACCCCCATTCCCAACAATGTGGTGATGGAAGCGCCCTACAGCAGCAACGAAGACGCCAATGGCAATCCCCTGTCCATGCCTCGGGCAGATCGCATTCAACCCTGGTCGTCTGGGACTGGAGCCAACGATGTCGGGACCCTAGACCCCCACCTCATGGCCCT
>JAQCHG010000167.1 GCA_027619675.1 Cyanobacteriota bacterium | reverse complement strand
CTCATCCAGGGGTAAGTCGGGGGCGGGGCCTCGGTACATGCGGGCGGTTTCAAAGCTGACGGCCATCCCTTGGCGCTGGGCGAGGGCCACAGCGGCCCCATTCACCTCCGGCACATCCAGATAAAACGCCGCTCCCGGCGGAACTTGGGCGCGCAGGTGTAGGAACAATCGCTCCGCCACTTCCCCATCATCGGCAAACAGGGGGCCGATTTTGAACCCCTGACGGCAGGGGCGAATGACGCCGTACCCAGCCAACCGATCCCCTTGCAAAATCCCGATCGCGGTGCTGCCCGGTTGGGTAATCCAAGCCCGTAAGAAGGCGGCGCGATCGCTGGGAAAATGGCGGCGATCGTAGTGCTGCACCGTCTCAAAGGGCAGGGAGGTCAGGGGCACGACCTCAGTTTCAGACCCATCCGGTTGCCCCGCAGCCATGGCGGCGTAGCGCACATTGCGATAGGCCAGTTGAAAGCCCGACTTCACATAGTTGGCCTGCTGGGCCAACACCCCATCCAGCCCAATGGTGCAGCCCGCCAGGTACTCTAGCCCCGCCCGCCAGAGTTGGAAGCCATAGCCCCGCCCCCGCCAGTCGGGCCGCACGATGTAGAAGCCCAGGAACCCAAAGGTGTCGCTGTACTTGACCACAGACAGGGAGGCGATGGGCTCCCCCGCCAGCACCCCCATCAAAAAGCCGTTGGGGTCCGCCGTATAGAAGCTATCGCGATCGCTCAGCCCTGGATTCCACCCCTCCGCCGCTGCCCAGGCGATCGCCTGGTCCAAATCCGCCGGGGCCATCTTGGTAACGGTATAAGCAGGATCGGCCATGGGGAGACGGGAACGCCACGGCCCCACCTTATCAGGGCGGGGGTTCCCGATTCAGCGGCAGCGGATACGGTGGCAAAACCCGCCCCCTGGGATCATGCCCTATGGTTGCTTTCAGTTGTTTCGCCTACGGATTGACGCTGCCATGACCTCCCCCTATCCCCGCGATTTGATCGGCTATGGCGCTGCCCCGCCCGATCCCCAATGGCCCCACGGAGCGCGGCTAGCCCTGCAATTTGTCATCAACTATGAGGAAGGGGGGGAAAACTGCATCCTCCACGGGGACCCGGCCTCAGAGGCATTTTTGTCAGAAACGGTGGGGGCACAGCCCCTGCTGGGGGTGCGCAATCTGAATATGGAATCCATGTACGAGTACGGCAGTCGGGCTGGGTTTTGGCGACTCCATCGCATCTTCACCCAACGGCAATTGCCCGTCACGGTCTATGCCGTCGCCATGGCCCTAGAGCGGAACCCTGCCGCTGGCCAAGCCATGGTGGCGGCAGGGTGGGAAGTGGCCAGCCATGGCTACCGCTGGATTGATTACCAGTACGTCAGCGCCGAGACGGAGCGGGCACACATCCAAACGGCGATCGCCCTCCACACTGAAGTTATTGGCAGTCGGCCCCTGGGCTTTTACCAGGGTCGCCTCAGCCCCAACACCCGTCGCCTAGTGGTGGAGGCAGGGGGCTTTCTCTACGATGCCGACAGCTATGGGGACGACCTACCCTACTGGGTCCACGACTATGGCCGTCCCCATCTGGTCATTCCCTACACCCTGGATAACAACGACATGCGCTTTGCCACCTACCAGGGGTTTAACAGTGGCGATCAGTTTTTTGCCTATCTGCGGGATGCCTTCGACGTGCTCTATGGCGAGGGGGCAACGGCCCCAAAAATGATGAGCGTGGGCCTCCACTGCCGCCTCTCGGGACGTCCTGGTCGGGCGGCGGCTTTGGCCCGATTTCTCGACTATGTACAGGGGTTTGAAGATGTGTGGATCTGCCGCCGCCTTGACATTGCCCACCACTGGCACCGCCACCACGCCCCCAATACGGTTTAGCGTCAGTGCGCCCCTACAGTGTTTTCAGGGTGAACGATGACGGCATCGGTTGACGGTAGGATGATCCGGACCTGACGTTTAATATTCGTCCTTATCGGGCTGGGCTTCCCATTCCTCAAAGGCGGCTTCCGCCTCCTCGGCCATCAGGGGCACCATGGTGATTTGGCGATCGCCTGGTGCCAGGGCCAACTCATCGTAAAAAATCTGGCTGTTGAAGCCAAACTGAGCCGCGACCTCTTTGGTATTGCCGTAGTAGACCCGGTCTAACCGCGCCCAATAGATCGCCCCCATGCACATGGGGCAGGGCTCACAACTGGTGTAGAGTTCGCAGCCTTCTAGATGCCAACTGTCGAGATAGGCACAGGCTTGGCGAATGGCGGTGAGTTCCGCGTGGGCGGTGGGGTCATTTAGTGACGTGACCTCGTTCATACCCTGGCCAATGATCTCACCATCCCGGACCACCACGGCACCGTAGGGGCCACCCCGGCCCGATCGCATGGCCTCAAAGGACAGATCGATGGCCGTTTGCATCAGGGCCTTTTGTTCAATATCCATAGACGTTCGCGGTTGAAAATTACTCCAAATCAGTGCGCTTGAGCAGGCGCTTCACCAGCTTCTCCAGTTCTACCCAGACAAACATCAGGGTGCTGAACCCCACACATACCAGCAGTTCCTGCGGACTCAGCATCTGGGTGCCAAAGAAAGTGCGCAGGGGCTCCACGTAGATCAACATCAACTGCAACACCGTGGTAATGACCACTGCCACCAGCACAAAGGGATTGGACCAGGGGGAAAGTTGGTAGGTCATCTGGGTGTTGGAGCGCACGGCGATCGCGTGTCCCATCTGGGCCAAACAGAGGGTGGTGAACACCATGGTTTTCCACCGTTCGGGATCGCCGGGATGGCTGGGGTCCGTGGCGTGGTGGTAGGCCCAGTACATTAGGGTAACGGAAATCACCGTGAATACCAGACCAATACGGATCATGTAGGCCCCCAGACCGCGATCGAAAATACTTTCCTTGGGATTATGGGGGGGGCGGTTCATCACATTGGGCTCGGCGGGCTCCACCGCCAGGGCCAAAGCCGGGAAGCCGTCCGTGACCAGGTTCATCCACAAAATTTGCAGCGGCGTTAGGGGCACATCCAAAATCGGCAGCAGCATGGGGGAGGCGGCAATGGTCAACACTTCCCCGATGTTGGACCCGAGGATGTATTTCACGAAGCGGCGAATGTTGGTGTACACCACCCGCCCCTCTTCCGTGGCCGCCACGATGGTGGCAAAGTTGTCGTCCAGGAGCACCATGTCGCTGGCTTCTTTGCTGACATCGGTGCCGGTGATGCCCATGGCGATGCCGATGTCCGCCTGTTTCAAGGCGGGGGCGTCGTTGACCCCATCCCCGGTCATGGCGACGATGTGGTGCTGGCTTTGCAGGGCCTGGACGATGCGCAGCTTGTGCTCTGGCGAGACGCGGGCATAGACGTGGACTTCCTGCACCGCCGTTTCCAATTCCTCCCGGCTGAGTTTTTCTAACTCGCGGCCATTGAGGACGCGATCGCCCACCGCCGCAATGCCCATGTCCTGGGCAATGGCCTGGGCGGTGAGCTGGTGATCCCCGGTGATCATCATCGGTTGAATGCCGGCCTGACGGCAGAGGCGCACCGCCTCTCGGGCTTCGGGTCGGGGGGCGTCCATCATCCCCACCAGCCCCAGCCAAGTCAGGTCCCGCTCCAACGGAGCCTCGTCGCTGTCCGTCGCCTCGGTTGATTGCGCCTCGGGGGGGGCAGACAGGGGGCGGCAGGCCAACCCCAGCACCCGCAGCCCTTGGCTGGCCAGGGCTTCATTGGCTTGCAGAATGCTTTGGCGCTGGGGGCTTTCTAGGGGCTGGCGATCGCCCTTAAGCTGCACCGCCTGACACCGCTCCAGCAGCAGTTCTGGGGATCCCTTCGACAGCAGCCAGTAGTCAGATCCAGCCAGGGCCGGGGGACCGTCATGGTCGGGAACCGCCACGATTACGCTCATGCGCTTCCGCTCGGAGGAAAAGGGATATTCCCCCACCCGAGGCAAGGTTTGGGTGAGGTGGGTTTGGCTCAGCCCCGCCTTACCCGCCAGCACCACCAGGGAGCCTTCCGTAGGGTCCCCCAGAATTGCCCATTCCCCCTGCTCCTTTTGCAGCACCGCATCGTTGCACAGCAGCGCGCACAGCAGCAGCTTGGCCAAATCGGGATGATCTAGAGGGGCTAGGTCTGGCGGTAGCCCGTCAAAACCGCCTTCCGGGACGTAGCCCGTCCCGGTGATCTGGCACTGGCAGGTGGGGGTGACCACCTGCTGCACCACCATTTTGTTTTGGGTGAGGGTGCCGGTTTTGTCGGAGCAAATGGTGGTGACGGACCCCAAGGTTTCCACGGCGGGCAGGCGGCGGATCAGGGCGTTGCGGCGCACCATGCGTTGGGTGCCGATCGCCAGGGTGACGGTAATGACGGCGGGTAGACCCTCAGGCACCACCGCCACCGCCATACTCAAAGACACCTCCAGCAGGGGTTCAAAGGCGGACCAGCCCGTCTGGAGCACCCCACCCACGACGACGATCGCCACCAAAATCAAGGATCCCGTCACCAGGGTGTTGCCCAGGTGATTCATCCGCTCTTGC
This sequence comes from Cyanobacteriota bacterium, assembly GCA_027619675.1. GTDB lineage: Bacteria > Cyanobacteriota > Cyanobacteriia > Phormidesmidales > Phormidesmidaceae > PCC-6406. The sequence goes on along the minus strand of JAQCHG010000167.1, from coordinate 899 downwards.
AGGGGGGTGGGTTCGCTCTCCACCCCTTGCAGCATGGCGGCAATGCGGCCCAGTTCTGTGGCCATGCCGGTTTGGGTGACCAACACCGTGGCCCGTCCGTTTACCACCTCGGTGCCCTGGAAAACGAGGTTGGTGCGATCGGCCAGGGAGGTGTCGGCGGCGAGGGTGCCCTGGGCATGTTTGGTCACCGCCTGGGCTTCCCCGGTCAGGGCCGACTCCCGCACCTGTAGGTTAGAGGCTTCCAGCAGTCGCCCATCGGCGGCCACCTGTACCCCCGCTTCTAAAAACACCACATCCCCCGGCACCAGGTCTTGGGCGGGTACCTCCTGCCGTCGTCCGTCCCGCACCACCCGCACATTGGGGGAAGACAGTTGTTTCAACGCCGCCAGGGCCTTCTCGGCCCGACTTTCTTGGAAGTAGCCCAGGACGCCGTTCAAAATCACGATCGCAAAAATGGCGATCGCGTCCTTGGGCACTTCGTTATTACGGAGGGATAGCACCCCCGACACCACCGCCACCGCAATCAGCATCAACAACATGATGTTGGTGAACTGATCCAGCAAAATGCGCCAGGTGCTCCGGCCCCCGGTTTCTTCTAAAACATTGGCCCCCACCTGCGATCGCCGCTCCACCACCGCCTGGGGGGTGAGGCCCTGATCGCGATCGCTCTGGAGTTGAATGAGGGCTTGATCCGGTTCGAGGCTATGCCAGCCATCGGAGGGGGGAATCTGCCAAGCGTCTGCCATTGCCGTCAATCCGAATGCCCCGTCCACAACGCCTTCATGTTATAGCCCTGGCTAGGGGGCGTGGCAGGCCGTTACATTGCGTAGGGCAGTCAGGGGCATGGCCTCACGCCGCCAGATCAAACAGCACCGTGGTCATATAGCGCTCGGCCCAGG
>JAQCHG010000166.1 GCA_027619675.1 Cyanobacteriota bacterium | reverse complement strand
CTTCCCCCCGAGCCCACTCCCGCAGCGGCGGCGGTGCCTGTTGCCAGAACTGAGGGCGATCGCTAACCCCCAGCCAATTCAAAATCCAAAGTTCAAAACCCATCCACCCCATGCCCTGCGGGCAGGCTCCGCCAACGACTTCGTGGCTCCTTTGGAGCCGCTGTGCGAACAGGGTTCACCGAACCCACCCATCCATCCACCCTCCCACCTCCCCATGCAAACCCTTCCCTCCCCTGCTGAACGCGCCGCCACCTTCACCATGGAAGACTGGCGCAGTGGCTACCGTTCCCAACCCCAAGAGTTTGACTATTGGATTGAGGACATTGAGGGCACCTTACCGACGGCACTGAACGGCACCCTCTTCCGCAATGGGCCGGGGCTGCTGGACATCCACGGCTATGCCATCCGCCACCCCTTCGACGGCGACGGTATGGTCAGCAGCATTGCTTTTCAAAACGGGCGGGCCTACTACCGCAACCGCTTTGTGCGTACTGAAGGGTACGTGGCTGAACAGGCGGCTAAACAGCCCCTCTATCGCGGTGTCTTCGGCACCCAAAAACCCGGTGGCTGGTGGAACAACCTCTTTGATCTGCGGCTGAAAAACATTGCCAACACCCACGTGATCTATTGGGGCGGCAAACTCTTGGCCCTGTGGGAAGCGGCAGAACCCCACCGCCTGGATCCCCACAGTTTAGACACCCTGGGATTGGATGATCTGGAGGGGGTGCTGAAGCCCGGAGATGCCTTTGCTGCCCATCCCCGCCTGGATCCCGGTGGTGCCCACACGGGGCAGCAACCCCGCCTGGTGACGTTTTCCCTCAAGGCGGGCCTGTCGAGCACCATTACCCTGCTGGAATTTGATCCCCAGGGGCAACTGCTCAGCCGCCATGGCCACACCATCCCCGGCTTTGCCTTTCTCCACGACTTTGCCATCACCCCCCATTACGCCATCTTTTTCCAAAATCCCGTCAGCTTCAATCCCTTCGGGTTCCTGCTGGGGCTGAAGGGGGCGGCGGAGTGCATTCAGTTCAACCCCAAGCAAACCACCCGGATTTTGCTGATTCCCCGGAATGGTAAGGGAACGGTGATCACGGTGGATGCTCCCCCGTCGTTTGTGTTTCACCACGCTAATGCCTTTGAAGAAAACGGCCAGGTGGTGATCGATTCCATCGCCTATCCCGAATTCCCGGCGTTGGATGAGGGCATGAGCTACGAAACGGTGGATTTCTCGAAGGTGCCTTCGGGGCAACTGTGGCGATTTCGGGTTGATGTGGAGGCCCAAACCGTGGTGGCGGCGGACACGATAATTGAGCGCTGCTGCGAATTTCCCACCCTGCACCCAGACCATATGGGGCAGCCCTACCGCTATCTCTACATCGGGGCCGCCCACCAACCCCAGGGCAACGCTCCCCTGCAAGCCCTAGTGAAGCGGGATCTGCAAACGGGGGCAGAACAGTTCTGGAGCGCAGCCCCCCGAGGTTTCATGGGGGAACCGATTTTTGTACCCCGTCCGGAGGGGACTGCCGAGGATGACGGCTGGGTGCTGTGCCTGATCTACAATGCTGCCCGTCAGTGTTCAGATCTGGTGGTGTTGGATGCCCAGCGGATTGACGAGGGCGCGATCGCCCGCCTGAAGCTCAAGCACCACGTCCCCTACGGCCTCCACGGCAGCTTCGTACCCCAGTATTTTGGCCCAGCGGTATAGGGGTGCCCCATAGCCCATTGTCAATGGGGATGAAGGGTGCTGGAGGTTGAGTCGCAAGCTCCTCACTGGACGCTTGAAATATGATTTTTTCTCCGGCCTTGGCAAGAAAACGAGCGATCGTCTAGCCTATTCCTGAAAGGTTTAACGAAAGAGCTAAATCATAGTAATGATCCCAGATATCTCTTCTTACCCTCCATAGGGCGGGAAATTTAGGGGATTTGAGGAAGTGCAACTCTTCTCTTCCCAGCCGAGAACCCTTCCTCCCGTGACTGCAAATCGCAACAGATGATGAGATCGGGGAGTTCAATCCTATCGGACTGACGGTAAGTGTTCCCCAACCTCCGGCATGTGATCGGGGGCAGGCGTAAACCCTGGGTTCATCGGTGTGACTGCGTCAGTCCTGTCGTATTTACCAGGCCGAGATCGCTATACAGCCCACTGGGTTTGGATGCTGCCATGACCCTGACCCCCTTACCCCCCAAACACCCATCCGTACCGCTGGCACAGTGGTACCCCGCCCCTTGGGAGACCTACCTGACACTACGGGATGATCCGCAATATCAGCAGGCTAAACTGGCTTTCAATCAAGGTTGGCTCTGGATTGATATGGGTGCGGAAGGCATTAATCACGCCAGCTTTAGTGATTTGTTTACAAGCCTGCTGTTTCTGTGGGCGATGCAGCATCCCGATCAAGCTTTTAGTTCTTTGGGTCGCTGCTTAATTGAGCGCCCTGGTTTGCAAGCCTGTGCCCCGGATCTGGTGCTGTATCTGGGCAACGACTATCCCCGGTGGCAAGCGGGGGACCCAAGGCGCATTGATCTGAGCGTGGGGCGGCCTCCGGATTTAGTGGGGGAAATCTCTGACACCACCCTGGCGTCTGATTTAGATCAGCAAAAGCACCTCTATGAAGCCATGGGGATCCCAGAATATTGGGTGATTGATGTTAGGGGGGAGCGGGTCTTTGCCTTTCAACTGGATGCAGCGGGCCAGTATGAAGCCTGTGAGCAGTCCCGTGCGCTGGCTGGACTGGCGATCGCTGTTTTAAGTGACACGATCGCCCAGTTGAAGACCGGCACCAATACCCGTGCGGCGGCTTGGTTTGCCCAGGCCATTACCTAGGCTCAACCTGCCGGGGATGGGGCCGCTTAGCCCGATCAGCCCTGGCTTACCCATCGACACTGACTGCTGGGGCGGATTCAGGCATCGTCTGCAAGGTTTGGGGAACGGCATTGATCAGAGTTAAGGCCCGCACCGCCATCAGCCCTACCATGGCCAGCCACAACCCATGGGCAGATCCCTGCCAGTGGGCCACCAGTGCCAAGGGCAGAAAGCCTCCTAAGGTGGCCGACAGGGTTGAGTGGCGCAGTTGCCGTCCGGCAGTCAGGCCCAGAAAGTAGCCGTCTAGCATGAAGGCGATCGCCCCAAATCCTAGAATGGGCAGGAGCCAACCGACGTAATTGGGTACGGTGGCCAACACCGATTCGTGGTCTGTCATCAGGCGAAACAGCGATCGCGGCCACAGGTTAAACACCAGGGCACACCCCAGCCCCAACATCCCACTGACACCGCCGCCCCAGACTAGGAGCCGCCGCAGTTGGCGGCGATCGCCTGCGCCCCAAAACTGTCCCGCAAAACTCTCGGTGGCGAAGGCAATGCCGTCGATGAAGTAAGCCGCCAGGGTGATGACTTGCAGCAATAGAGTGTTGGCGGCGAGCACCGTGGTGCCCAGCGCCGCGCTCCAGTTGGTGAACAGGGCAAAACTCATCACCAAGGCAAAAGTGCGAATCAGAATGTCGCGGTTGAGGCGCAACAGGTTACCCAGTACAGCGGGTTGCCATAGGGAGGCGCGGATCTGGGGGAAGGCCGCGATCGCCCCAGAGCGAGCGACATACACCAGTCCCACCGCTAACATTCCATACTGACTCAAGGCGGTTGCCGCCCCGGCCCCCCCACTGGCCCAACCCAGATGGCGAATAAACCAGTAGTCCAACCCAATGTTGATGCCGTTGCCCACCACCGACAGCACCATCACCCGCTGCCCCTGGCCTTGGCCCAAACACCACCCCAACAGCACAAAGTTCAACAGCACGGCAGGGGCACCCCAAATCCGGGCGTTATAAAAGGCTTCCCCAGCTAGGCGCACCTGGGTGTCAGCATTGAGCAGGCCAAACCCTACCATACGGATCGGCACCTGGAGCACCACCAGGGTCAACCCGAGGCCCAGGGCGATCAGCCCATGACGCCACAGGATCCGGGTGATTTCATCGCCATCATCCCGACCCTGGGCTTGGGCCGTCAGCCCGGTGGTGCCCATGCGGAGAAAGCCAAAGGTCCAATAGACCACGTTGAAAATCACCGTCGCCAGGGCCACGCCCCCCAGGTGACGAATATCCGCCAAATGCCCCAAAAAAGCCGTATCGATGATGCCCGCTAACGGCACCATCAGATTGGAAATAATGTTAGCGATCGCCAGACGGCTGAAGCGTTTGAGAAATGAGTCTGATTGCAGGAATGGCAAAACGCCTACTGGCATAGGTAGAGCTTGCTGAAACGGAAACAACATCGGGGAGACGAACTGACTCCCCGATGTTGTTTCCTACTGAAATTACATTGTAAGGGCGATTATGAACGCTTGCGCTTCAGCATAGCGACGGTTCCACCAAATACCACTAGACCTAGCACCGACATCGGCTCTGGCACAGGTTTAGGGCCAGGCTCTTGAGGCAGACGCTTTACAAAAATCTTCAGGTCAGTGGCGTTCTTATAGTTGCCTCTATCGTTGAGGCCAAACTGAGTCGTGTTCCAGTCAACCCAATCATGGGTAAAGTCTGCTAGATCAAACGAATAAAGAACGTAATCATTGTCAGTTAGGTCTTCCTTATCCTGCTTTTTTCCAACATTCCGAATAATCGAAACCGCAAACTCTGAATAGGGAGCTAGCTTGTCAAAATCCGTCAATCTGAACTCGCCCTCTTTGGGGCCACCCTTCACCTCTAGAATGCCGTTAATCCCAGCTCTGGCATAGGTGTATTTTTCATCATGAAAATTGTATCGGGCAAAACTTTCCCATGACCCTGGTGATGGCGATAAGGATTCAAGATGATCAAGAACGCTCAGTGCTGCATCTTCACTCTGATCATGGAAGACACAGTTGTCAAAGTTGGGCAGCACAACTAGGGGGTCATCAGCCTTAGCGCGATTGCAATCGGCTGCCCAAACTGGAGAGGCCATGGGGAAGGCACAGAGCAGCCCCAAACCCAACATTGCTGACGTGGAAAATCGACCAAACATACTGTACTCCTGGACCCCTAGGGCTTTAGAGGCTTCGTGGAATGTACTGAATCTGCACGTCCGAGAATTTACGGACCCCTTCACAGAGACAATAGCAACCGGAATTTGTTCCCGGCAACGGTTACTGCTCAGGTTCATAAAAGCTTCAAAAAAACCCCCTATACCATTGGGCTAGCCAATGGCATAGGGGGGGTAGGGTCTATGGCGGGGGTAGTCAGAGAATGGGGTTCGGTCCAGGGATGCCGCTACAGCTAGGCTGTCTGGGAGTCTATTAACGAGATTGTGGTTGACGCTTGCGGAGAGTACGGACCCCGAAACCGCCCGCCAGGGCTAGACCCAGGAGGCCCGTGGGCTCAGGCACAGGAACCGGAGCCTCTTTGAATTCGGCGAAGGTTACCCCAGTAACGGCACCCTACATGATTGACAGCACCAGGAAGTTCTTGACATC
>JAQCHG010000165.1 GCA_027619675.1 Cyanobacteriota bacterium | reverse complement strand
GGCCCCAAGTTTTTGTTTCTGGATGAGCCCTTTGCGGGGGTAGATCCGATTGCGGTGGCGGAAATTCAGTCCATCGTGGCGCAATTGCGCGATCGCCACATGGGCATTCTGATCACCGACCACAATGTGCGGGAAACCTTGCAGATCATCGATCGCGCCTACATCATGAGCGATGGGCAGATTCTAGCGGCGGGCACCGCCGATGATCTCTACGGCAACCCCCTAGTGCGGCAACATTATCTTGGGGATAACTTTAAACGTTGAGGCCGCTGAGCCGCTCCGCCCCATTGCCCCCTGCCCCCTAACCCTTGATGTCGATACCCATGGATTCTTCCGTGCCGTCCCCCCCCTCCAATGCCTCCACTGAGCCGGGTCGATGGCAGATCACAATCATGGATCGCTACATTGCCTGGGAATTGACCCTGCCCTTTCTATTTGGGGTGGGGGCGATTTCCTCCATCGGTATTTCCATTGGGGCGCTGTTTGAGTTGATTCGCCAGGTGACCAATGCGGGGCTGTCCATGACCCTGGCGGTGGAAATCTTTGTGCTAAAGCTGCCGGAATTCGTCGTGTTGGCCTTCCCCATGTCAACGCTGCTGGCGACGATGATGACCTACAGCCGCTTCTCTAGCGACAGTGAGTTGATTGCCCTGCGGGGCTGTGGGGTCAGTGTGCGGCGGATCATCGCCCCCGCGATCGCCCTCAGCCTATTGGTGACGGGCATGACCTTTGCCTTCAATGAATTGATCACCCCCGCCGCCAATTACCGGGCAGCGATCACCCTAGAGCGGGCATTAAAGTCAGAACGGCCTCCCTTCCAAGAGCGCAATATTTTCTATCAAGAATTTCAGCCCGCTGAGGATGACCCCAACGCCCAAACCCTTAGCCGCCTGTTCTATGCTCAACGCTTCGATGGGGAAACCATGTACGGGCTGACCATTGTGGATTTGTCTCAGCAGGGCGTCACCCAAGTGGTGAGTGCCGAAGCCGCCCGCTGGGATTTTGGTCGCAATAACTGGCAATTCTCTGACGGCACCATCTACGTCGTGGCCCCGGATGGCAGTTTCCGCAATATTGTGCGCTTTGAAACCCAGGAGCTACAACTGCCCAGGGCACCCCTAGATTTGGCCAGCCGCACCAAAAACGATACGGAGATGAACATTGCCGAGGCCAGTCGTCATCTAGAGCAGGTGGTCCGGAAAGGAGGCGATGCCCGTAGCATCCGCACTTGGGAAACCCGCATTCAGCAAAAGTATGCCCTGCCGTTTGTGTGTGTGGTGTTTGGTCTAGTGGGGTCCTCCATCGGCGTATTGCCCCAACGCACGGGGCGGGCCACCAGCTTTGGCATCAGCATTCTGATTATCTTCGGCTATTACCTGCTGTCGTTCATTTTCAATGCGATGGGAGAGGTGGGCTTTCTCTCGCCCTTTTGGGCGGCTTGGACCCCCACACTGTTGGGGGTTGGGGTTGGGGTTTACCTCATGGAAAAAGCCAGCCGCTAGGGGTGCAATGACCATTTCCCAATCCTGAGGCTGATGCCCAACCCTGGCGGGTCACTTAGCCCGAACATCGCCCTTCCCAGAAGGCTTCTAAAGCTTGAGCCCCAGGGGTTTGAACTCGTCGGTAATAGCCATGAACACGGCCCATGAACCACTGGCTACATTTCGGTGACCTGGGCAGGTCCGACGTGCTTGAAGGCATTGAGGCTGTACCAGTCCGTTAGCCCACTTGCCACACCTGGAAAATTCACCTGCTCTGCATGGATTAACCTGAGTTCGGGTTAAGCGGCATTCCTGTTCCTGTAGGGGCGCACTAGCGAAGCCATGCCCCTAGGGCTATGGGTTTGCGCCCTGCAATTCGTGGCATTCCCGCCCGACATTGGACTCAGATATCGGGTTGTCCGATACATTTTCAGGGCGCAGCCCCCTGCGCCCCTACGGATTCTCTGGGGTGGAGCATCACGGCATCCCCTCCATCGACTTATCCCGAACTGAGGTTGGATTAGCCCACAAGAATCGGAACCAGGACTTACGCAGTCACATCAACGAACAAGGGGCTTAAGCCCCTCGCCCGAATGGAAGACCGAGAATTCAGGAGCGTTGTGCGTAAACCCTAGGAGTTTTCCTTAGGAAAGACGGTTGATGCCACTGGAGGGGCTAATCATCCCCATAGACAGTCTCGTCTTGGCCAGGCGGGGTCCACAATGCAGATAAACACCAGGTCCGTTGCCCCCACGCTGCTGATGTACTGACGGGCATTGGGGGGAATGTAGATGGCATCCCCTGGCCCTACCCGCTGCACCTCATCATTAATGTGCATTTCCCCAGCCCCCGACAGGATGTAGTACACCTCAGAGGTGGTGAGGGCGTGGGGGGTGGAGGTTTGACCCACGGGCAGCACCGCATGGGCCAAGCTGTAGCGCAGTTGCAGGGGTTGCTTATCGGGATGTAGCAACTCCCGTAGCCGGGTATTATCCCCAGCCATAAACTCCTCACAATCCTGAAGCTGGCGAATCAGCATGGTTACGGGGTTTGTTTGAGGTTATTGAGGCAACGGGTAACGGGGCTGGCGGCCTCAAAATCGGGGCAGTCGATGGCGGCCTCCGACAGGGCTGATTGGGGATGCACCGGGCACTTCAGGTGATAGTCACCAGAAAAGTATAGGCAGCCGGCGCAGGGAACCCGATGCATTTGGCGGGCGCGATGGAGACTATCTCGCACCGCCGCCCACACACTCCAGGCCCATAACCCCATCACTAACCAAGCCACCACAAAACAGAGGGGCACCAAAAAGGGCTGCAATGCTTGTAAGAGGCGGTAAAGCAGCCCGTAGCTAGGGGGTAGGGCAGTTTCCATAAATGTCGTACAGGGCACAACAGGCGGATCAGACCGGGTCGGTCTTGACCACGGCATTGCCCCTATGGTGACGAGTGAACGCCATTACCCACCGCTTCCCTTACAAAACGAAAACCCGGCTGCCTTGTGCAAAAGACAACCGGGTGGGGTGTTAGAGGCAATGGGTTTAGTAGGCCAGACCCATGCTGCGGGTGGTTTCAGCACCCAGGTAAACGCGAATGCTCAGGAAATCGGTTGGGCAAGCGGTTTCACAACGCTTACAGCCCACACAGTCTTCAGTGCGGGGGGAGGAAGCGATTTGACCTGCTTTACAACCGTCCCAAGGCACCATTTCCAACACGTCTAGGGGGCAAGCCCGAACGCACTGGGTGCAGCCAATGCAGGTATCGTAAATTTTGACGGAATGAGACATTGAATGAAGGCTCCAATGTTAACGGGACATTGATATCCAGGCCATTCAGGAGTGACATCGGGGCCACACAGTCTGAAATGAACGCCTAGCAAGGGTTTTCCAGTCTTTGATGAATAGTCTATAGCGTGCCTTTTAGCCGACTGAGAGCACCCCTATAAAAGTTTATGGATCGTAATATTGTCGCTTGCCAGCCCTAGGGAAGCCATAGAAAATCATTGGTGCTGGTTGCGCCAACTTGGATCCAGTGAGGTTGCCAACTAAAAAGGCTGATGGCCAATCATCAAATCGTTAGCAACCAATACCCGGACGCGAGTTGAAACTTAGGGGCGGCCAACCACGCCAAATTCTCCACGATCGCCCCCTGCCTAAAAGGCAAATTTTAAGGAGGGGTCAAAGCAACGGTATTGGGGTGATCCAGCGATCGCGGCCCCCATTTCCCCATTGAAGCTGAGGGTTGGGTCCATTCTGGCCTCTGACCCCCGGACCTAAAATGAGGCCATAGGGAGGTGATGCCAATGACCTTTGAAGAGATGCAGCAAACCCTAGAGCAGATGCTCTCAGTGCAGCGAGAACTGCAAAACAGCCAGCTCCGCCTACTCGAAGCCCAGCAACAGCTACAAGAATCCCAACAACGACAGCAGGGCATCCTTGACCAACTTGTGGGCTATAGCCTCACGAACGAGTCTGAACACCTCGATCTACAAGAGCGTCTAAACGCCCTAGCCCAGCGGATCCGACGCCTAGAAGAATGAATAACCCTGGCATCACTGCCATACTGTGCGACCGTCCCCTGGGGCGGTTTTTTCTTGCCCAGTGCTGCCCACGTTCTAGATCTGACAGGTGACGCCAGCCTCCAGATGCGCCTACCGACCCGAGGCATTCAGAACTTACACCGTCACACCTACGGACAAGGGGCTTAAGCCCTTTAACTCAACGGAACGCCGAGAATTCAATGGAGAAGGGAAGATTTCGACGCGATCGCCCCTGCCCCCTGGGTGACCTTACCCCAGCCCCGTTCCCCATTCGTCTCTGGAGTTAGCAAGCTGGGCGAGAACATCCCTCGGGAGGCGGTACGCTTTCCGATAAACTGAGAAATGCCTAGCGTCAGAACCCCGCCGGGGTCCGTCGAATCTAGCCAGCATCCGCCTTACCCACAGCCCTATTCAATGCTGAGGGGCAAGGGCGGGTCAGGTTCGGGGCGTGAGGGAGTTGTTGTCCTGAAACACTAGCCATAGAGGGAGTGAAACACCCATGAGTGAAGAGGTTTTCGAGAAGGTCAAGAAAATTGTGGCCGAGCAACTGGGCGTTGACGAAGCTGAGGTCAAGCCCGAAGCAAGCTTTGCCAATGACCTAGGGGCTGACTCTCTGGATACGGTGGAATTGGTCATGGCCCTGGAAGAGGAATTTGACATCGAGATTCCCGATGAAGCAGCGGAAGGCATTGGCACCGTCCAAGCCGCCGTGGACTTTATCAAAGAAAAGTCAGCCGCTTAGGGGCTGTCATCAATTAAGGTCAGACCCCTAGTTGCACAACGGCCACAGCCCCTAGCCATCCCCCAGGAGCAGGTCGGGTAATGCTGAGGCAGTCAGGCTGTCCCCCTTAATTGATGCGCCCTAGGGTACGACCATCAATCAATGCTGATGGCCGATTGATGGACTGTTGTTGAGGATGGGCTCGGCTAAGAGCGCCTGCAATTTAGGTGAACCATGACAGAGTTGGAAAGGAAGCGCGTCGTTATCACTGGGTTGGGGGCGATCACCCCTTTGGGCAATGATCTAGAGTCCTACTGGCAGGGCCTGATCACAGGACAATCTGGCATTGGCCCCATTACTCAGTTTGACGCCTCAAACCATGCCTCCCGCATCGCAGGGGAAGTGAAGGACTTTGATCCTTCCCAATACCTCGATCGCAAAGACATCAAGCGCATGGACCGCTTTGCCCAATTTGCTGTGGCTGCCAGTAAGCAGGCGCTCGCTGATGCCCAACTGGAAATCACCGACCTCAATGCCGAGCAAGTGGGAGCCATCATTGGCACCGGGGTTGGCGGTCTGCGGGTGATGGAAGAACAGCAGTCTGTCTACCTCAACAAAGGTCCGAGTCGCTGTAGCCCCTTCATGGTGCCGATGATGATCGCCAACATGGCGGCGGGGCTGACGGCGATCCACACCGGGGCCAAGGGTCCTAACTCCTGTCCCGTAACCGC
>JAQCHG010000164.1 GCA_027619675.1 Cyanobacteriota bacterium | reverse complement strand
TCTGCCTCACTGAGTTGCCCGTCCCACACAGCGGCGGGGGTATTGGGGCGGGGGGAATAGGCGGCGGTATTGAGCTGGTCGAAGCCAATGTCCGCCACCAGCTTCAGGGTGTTCTCAAACTGGGGTTCCGTTTCCCCTGGAAACCCCACAATGGCATCGGCACTGATGGCCGCATCCGGCATATAGGCCCGAATGGTGTCGATAATGCGGCGGTATTTTTCCTGGGTGTAGCCCCGCGCCATCGCCTTCAGCACATCATTGTCCCCGGACTGAAAGGGAATGTGGAAGTGCTCACACACCTTAGGCAGTTCTGCACAGGCTTGAATCAACCGCTCGGTGAAATAGCGGGGATGGCTGGTGGCGAACCGGATGCGCTCAACCCCCGGCACATCGTGGACATAGTAGAGCAGGTCCGTGAGGGTATGCTGCCGTCGGCCTTCAGGGGTGATCCCCGGCAAATCGCGCCCGTAGGCGTCAATGTTCTGCCCCAGCAGGGTGATCTCCCGATACCCCTGTTGGCCCAATGCCTCCATTTCTGCCCGAATCGCTTCCGGCCTGCGGGACTGTTCTACCCCCCGCACCCCCGGCACCACGCAGTAGGTACAGCGCTCATTGCATCCATAGATCACATTCACCCAGGCGGTGACGCGGCTATCGCGGCGGGGTTTGGTGATGTCCTCCATGATGTGGACGGGTTCCGTGGCCACCACCTGATTGCCGTCAAACACCTGGGTGAGCAAGTCCTGCAAGCGGTTGGCATGTTGCGGCCCCATCACCAGATCTAGCTCTGGCACCCGCCGCAACAGCGCCTCCCCTTCCTGCTGGGCCACACACCCTGCCACAATCAGGGTCAGGTCCGGTTGCTCATGTTTGCGTTTGGCCTGTCGCCCCAGGTAGGAATAAACCTTTTGCTCGGCGTTGTCGCGAATGGTGCAGGTGTTGTACAGCACCACATCGGCATCGTTGGGGTCTTCAGTGAAAGAAAAGCCCATGTCGTCCAAGATGCCCGCCATGCGCTCCGAGTCGGCCTTGTTCATCTGACAGCCAAAGGTGGTGATGTGGTATCGCCGGGGAGAATTCGCCATGGACGTAAGGTGCAAAAAAGCTGAGAAAATAATTGATTTGCGGATGCAATGGGTGCGATCGCCCTAGGGCAAAATCCCAAAACCCCATGGCCTTGTCAAGATGACAACCATAGACATCGAGCTTCTGATCTTATCGCGGGGGCCTCAGTTTTGGGGATAGCGGTAGTCAGCATCCCCTAGACCAAGACCCCGATTCTCTGGGCAAATTCCCCACCCTACAGGTTCCTGATTTCCACTGTGGATGGGCATTAGCGCCGGACTTAAGATCCACAGTAGGTAGTGATCCGCTGGCTTCCTCAGCAACACATGCCCCAGCACTTAAAAGTGCCAGTACAACAAGGGGCATATGATTTGTTGTATTTGGGGATACTAAAATTGAATATAAAGGGGAGCGGCGATTGAAGCGCATGACTCCCAACCTTGCCTGGGTAGGCCCTTTGGGGTGGGTATCGATCCCTTTTATTACCGCTCATCTCCTTTTCGTCCGGATAGTCTATTTACCCTCTGTAAGTAGCGTTACGGCCCTTAGTTCCGGGGACCGTCAGCATCCCCTCACCCAACACCCGTGGGTTGGCTTCAACTCCAGGGTTTGAGGCTGCTGAGACCGTTTTGCCTGATATCGTCACGTCCACGCCAGTCCCTAAGGTGAATTTCCGAGGGGGACTTACTTCCCTACCCGTACCGCTCCGGGGCAACTACACCCGCCCCGCCATCGTCACCAGTTGTCGTCAACTGCTGATGGGGTGCTGGCGCTTCGGCTAGGACAACCCTGGGTTGGATAGTGACGTTTCCTCCCTGAAAGTTGTCATGGCTAGCTATGTTGGACGATATTACGCTGATCCGCAAATACTTGCGGCAAGAATCCATTCTGCTCTCGAATCCGCAACTGCGGGTTCAAGCCGCCAGCGAAACAGCGGTGCAGTTGATGAGTCGCCGGGGTGAACTGCTAGCCACCGCAGACTTTACCGCTTTGCCCCCCAGCATTAGAATTCGCCCTAAAACCGACTACGAGACGCTGCTCCACGAGATGCTCGTAGCCCATCACTTCCTTCCCCAGGGCCAGTGCGAAGATCAAGACCTGGCGTGCTATAGCTATCATCCTGTGCCCGATGGCTACAGCCTCCACGTCACCCCCGCCCTAGATTTCTGGAAAAAATGGTGGAGTCGTTATCGATCGCTCACACCCGTTGAACGGGGGGGCAGCCAAACCGACTTGATGTTGTTTACCCACCGCAAATGGTATCCCGTGCGGGATGTAATTAGCGATCGCGGCACCCTATTCATCAAAACCTGGGTTGGGGAAACCGCCCACACCGCCACCGATCAAGTGGTGTGGTTGGCCAAGGCAGAGCCCGCGATCGCGGAGGATAAAACCCAGTTTTTCTTCCCCCAAACCCCGGCGGAGAAGGCCAAACTTCAGCAGCAGTGCCGCCCACCCGCTCAATCTCCTTCCCCAGCCACATCGCCCAGGTCGGTGCCCCGCCGGGAGGTTCCGGCTACCGCCGCCCATGGCGGTGGTGGTTGCCCCATCGGTTTGCGCCCAGTGCCCGCAGGCCAATTGCACCAGGTCGCCCGCTATCACCAAGGCAAGCTCTACGTGCAAACCCCCTTGGGATACTTGGCGGTGGAAGGCGAAAACCTGAAATATGCCCTGGTCACACCCAGGGCTTAGGGCGCGTCAGCCATTAAGGAGCAAGACTTACGCAGCCATACCCCGATGAACAAAGAACTGATGCCCCTTGCCCCAAGGAAACACTGAGGCTTCAGGAGCGGTTTACGTAAGTCCGACGGGTGAACGACGTCAGTATCACTGCGTCCGTCTCTCAATCTGGCTAGGACCGCTGCCCAAAAATTGAATCCCAACTGCTCCAAAAACTGCTAGTAAGCTCTATCGGCTGTATTGAAAAATACGGATATACGTTTCATTCGGTGAATTTTGCCAAATTTCTGCCCCATCCCTTCCTAATCTGGAACCAAAGGCAATCCCCTGTTACCCCCAGCCTGTTGAGTGTTGGGTAGTAACGGTGTGGCCTGCGCCATAGATAATTTTAAATTCACGAGAGATAAATCCTCCCGTGAGGTCTACGGTTGCGCGGGCCACGGTAGGGACGATATCCCCACCTTCCTTGGGTTGCTTGGATAGATGCGTTGTTAAATGACTTTGTGAGGCTTAACCCGTGGCGCTTCCGCTTCTAGACTATGCTCCGACAAGCCAGAACCAGCGCGTGAATGGTTTTGAGGTTCCTGGCGACGAACAGCCGCGCTTTTTTACCACCGATAACCTCCCCGACAACTCAGAGGTTGAGGATTTAATTGAGGCCGCCTATCGCCAAATTTTCAACGAGCAGCAGGTGATCAAGAGCAATCGCTTACCCTGGCTGGAATCGCAACTGAAGTCTGGGCAAATTACGGTGAAGGATTTTATCCGGAGCCTGCTGACTGCACCGAGTTTCCGCGATCGCAACTACAGCTCCAACAACAACTATCGATTTGCCCGCATGTGTGTACAGCGGGTGCTGGGGCGCGATGTCTACAGCGAGCGGGAAGTTTTGTCCTGGTCCATTGTGCTAGCCACCCAAGGGTTGAATGGTTTTGTGGATACCCTGCTCAATAGCGAGGAGTATCAGACCGCCTTTGGTGAGAATACCGTGCCCTACCAGCGGCGACGCATTCTACCCCAGCGGGCTGCGGGGGATGTCACCTTCGCCCATATGCCCCGCTATGGCGAAGATCACCTGCACCAGCTTCAGGATTTGGGCTACGACTTCCAGCGCACGGGCATGCCCCTCAGCCACCGCTGGGCTTGGCAAAAGCCCCCCTATCCCCCCGCTGTGCGTCAGGTGGGCAAGGCCATCACCGTGGGCGGCGCGGTCTTCTTTGGGGCGATCGCTGTAGGGGTGGTGCTGTCTTGGTTCGGTTGGCTCAGCCTATAGGGCTCGGGTGGGTCTGAACTGAAGATCAGCCCCCCGCATCCCTTTTAAAGGCCATCGGCAGCCATAAGAAAAGGGGCGCGATCGCGCCCCTCTGTGAATGTACTCGGACACTTAAACAAACTGGCGACAACCTGGCTACGACGACAGCGAGGCATCAGCGGCGGCTTCCTCGGGTTTGACGCCATCGGTAAAGACCACCGCCGACTCGATGGCATGGGGGCTCTTGAAGGTCAGTTGAGCTTGGGGACCCTGACAAGCCACCATGGTCTTGACGTGTTCCGCCTCATCGTCGCGAATCGCGACAAACACGTCA
The DNA here is from genome assembly GCA_027619675.1 of Cyanobacteriota bacterium. Taxonomy (GTDB): domain Bacteria; phylum Cyanobacteriota; class Cyanobacteriia; order Phormidesmidales; family Phormidesmidaceae; genus PCC-6406. The sequence continues at coordinate 1,141 of JAQCHG010000164.1, read as the reverse complement.
TAGAGGGTATTCACCAGGGGACGGCGGTCTGTGGATCATTGCCCCGTTTGGAACTCATCAAACATGTAGAGGTCGCCATCCCGGTAGTACTCGATCGCGATCTGAGGTGCTGGTTGGGCCTTGAGATCTGCCTCATTCTCCTTGAGGAATTTGTCATAGCTGGCGTAGGCATGCTCTTCCACCATTTCCATAAAGTGGTAAGCCGCCTTGGGGTGAACCAGGTAAATACCTGCAATGATCCAGTAGTACACCAGGGCTGCTGTGCGAGCTAGGGCACAGTCTAGCCAGTTTTTGTTGCCCCCCAGTTCTTCCATAATCAACAGGTGGTGCAACTCATTCCAAGATTCAGCGAAGTGGACCTTGAGCCAATCCGCCTTACGCCACCACCCCAGGGTTTCATAGAGGTGCAACACCGAGAGATAAGCAAAATAGGGCACCCGCGCCACGGTCTCCAACACGAAGAACCGGGGAATGGGGCGGCTGCGATAGATAACGTTGATGACAAAAACAAGAATGCTGACCAAAGCACGAATCATGGCGACCTCCGGTCGGTGGCAAGTGCTTCTGCATCCTAGGCAGGGGGTTGATCCCCATCAATAGGGTTTCAGGGCGGGACCTTAGGCACTGAAACGACAAAATTGGAGCCCCGCCCCCACCCATGGGGGATCTTTAAGAAAAACAGCAGGTTGTTTTTGCGCCCAATCTATGCGTGTGCCCATGGGGGATACCCAGCACCCACCTCCGGTGCTCCCCCCGCGGCTTCTACCCGCTGCTGCACATTTCCGGATAGCGTTGGGATGAGCCTGATGCCCTGCCTGGACTTCAAACCGGACTATGCGGTCACCCCAACGAACGAGGGGATTTTTCCCCTTGCCTCCAGGGAACGCTGGGGGTTCGGGAGCGCAGTGTGTCCGTCCTAATCATGATTAATGCCCCCTGGGAGGCTGACGACATCCCAGGGGGCATTGCACGTTACTGAGGCGCGGGATCTCTAGCGGCCAATGCCGAGGTACCGGAACCCAGCCGCCTCCATGGCTTTTTGATCGAGGAAGTTGCGCCCGTCAATCACCACAGGGGAGTGCATCAGTTTGGCCATTTTGCCATAGTCCAGATCGGCAAACTGCTTCCAGTCGGTGACGAG
>JAQCHG010000163.1 GCA_027619675.1 Cyanobacteriota bacterium | reverse complement strand
ATCAGGTCGGGGCGACTGCCAATTTTCCGGGCCTGCCAGCGATCCAGGTAATTTTCAGGGCTGACAAACCAGGTCTGACGGCTGGGCAGATCCACCACCATGTACTCCACCTCCGCTTGTTTGCTCAACAGCTTCATGTGCCAGGCATATTGATGGCCCTCATAGGGCCAGTTGACATTGCCGGGGTAGAGAAAATGCCGCAAGGGAAAGAGCACTTGCCAGAGCAGGTATAGCCCCAGCAGCACCGCCAGGATCCGTTTAGATCGATCGCTGCCCCCCACCCCCACCCTTGACCCTAAGGATGCTGCCGGAAGCAGCCGGGTCTGGTTGCGCCCAGACCGGGTTGGCCCCAACCCCTGGATGCCTAGAAGTCGCAACCCTTGGGCTAAGCCCCGTCCCCACCGTCGCGGCCAGTCGGGGGCCAAAAACAGCAGGGTGGCGGCAACCATAAACCAGGGAAAAATGCCGATGTTGAATAGGCGCACATTCATTAAATGAAAGGTGGTAACAAACGCCAAGGCCGCCCAACGGGTCCGCCGCCACAGCAGAAAGGGGGCGATCGCCAAATCCAACACCAGCCCGCCGTAGCTGAGCAGATACACCATCCAATCCTGGCCAAAATAGGGGCCAATCAGGGGGAAGTCAGGATGGTCCTGCAACCAAGTTCGCAGCGGTTCCCCTCGAAACCAATCGGGGTTCAGCTTTGCCACCCCGGCATAGAAATAGACAATGGCCAACTGTGCCCGCAGTAGCCACAGCCCCCAAGCGGGTACGGTGGGACGGGCGATCGCCCGTTTGCGCCTAGCATCCACCGACCACGTACGATGGGCGGGGATGAAAATCATCAAAAAGCTGATCAAGCACACCAGGTAGAAATGGTTTAAATACCGGGCCTGCTCTAGCAAAAAACTGTAGGTAAACCCCAGAAAAAAGAGGGTGGCACAGAGGCGATAATGCCACCCCAGCAAGATGCCCGCCGCCCACACCCCCAAGCAGCCAAACAGCCAGTACATGCCGTGCCCCGGCAACGGCTGCACCCAATGGAAGCCGTAGTAGGTGAAGTTCATCACCGGGTCGATCCAGTAGCGGCTAATCCAGCCCTTGGTGAAATAGCGCCACACCTCCCAAATCATGATCGCCCCAAAGGCAATGCGAAAATAGGCCAGGGAAGCCCCATCAATGGGCTGAAACAGCCACCATCGCCAAGGTACGCGCCCTGGGTCCGTCGCGGCTGACGGTGCGCCCCCCGCTCCCCCTTGATCCCCGATATCGGCCTGGATTTCTGTCATCGCTAGGATTTGACCTCCCCTGGGCATAGGCGTTGATCACGGTTACCCTATCGCCCTGACGGTGGCCTGCCCCCTAGGTTTCCGGCCAACCCACCGCCGCCCCGCCGCTTATACAGTGCCTACCGCTTGTACATAAGTTCCTGGCCTGTCGTTTCCCGGTCTGTGGTCCCCTAAATTCCCCAATTTGGATACCGCTGTTGGAAATGACCTCGCTTCCCAGCCCCTTTGCCCCCCGACTGCGTGGGTCCAAGCCTGGGGACAGGGTGTCTCATCGACAGGCACCGCGCCATGGCGGGGGCAAAATCCAACCATTCGTTGCCCTACTTCCTCCCTTGGGAAGGCGTTGAGTTTTCAGGTCTGAAGCCATGGGTTAGGGGGATTTTCCAGGGGAATTTTTTAAGGGAATTCTTCGGAGGGCGCAGAGCCACAGCACCCGGTCATTTGTAGCTATGCATACAACTAAAGCGGATGGATTATGGGGAATATAAACCAGTTCAAGTGCAAAGCTTGAAATACTCCAAGTTTTGAGGCATCACTGATCCGAAGCTTCAACACGCGTTTAGGGCCTATCAGCGATCGCCAGCTTTGACGTCATCACTGAAACCGTAGACGGGAACCCGATGCCTTGCCGTCAGTGATGTCTTTTTTTGGGGCAAAACACCGCAGTTGGGGATGCCATGGTGGTTCCGGCATCCCTTTTTAGGGTATCTGCGCTGCCATTGAGATCGTGGGGCAGGCTGAAATTTTGTGCAAATTGCAAGTAGGACATGAGGTTATGAGCGGAAATGCAGCCCGAGTTAAAGCCATTCAACAGATTGTTAATCGGGAACCAATGACCCCCAAGAGTCCAGCTCGTTTGGAGGATATTTGGGCGGAAAATGTCTTTAACCTCAGCAAAATGCAGGCAAGCCTGCCCAAATCCGTTTTTAAATCCATTCAAAAAACCATTGTTACCGGGGAGAAATTAGATCCCGCTGTGGCCGATGCCGTCGCCACCGCCATGCGGGACTGGGCCATGGCCAAGGGGGCGCTGTACTACGCCCACGTTTTCTACCCCATGACCAACCTGACCGCCGAAAAGCATGACGGCTTTATTTCGGTGCAGGGGGACGGCAACGTCATTTCTGAATTTTCTGGCAAGGTGCTGGTGCAGGGGGAACCGGATGGCTCGTCCTTCCCCAATGGCGGCATCCGCGACACCTTTGAAGCCCGAGGCTACACCGGGTGGGATGTCACCAGCCCGGCCTACATCATGGAGACCGACAATGGCTCCACCCTGTGCATCCCCACCGTGTTTGTGTCTTGGACGGGGGAAGCCCTCGACAAGAAAGTGCCGCTGCTGCGCTCCATTGCGGCCATGGACAAGGCAGCCCGCAAGGTGCTGAAGCTCTTGGGCAATACCGACGTTGCCCATGTCAATTCCAGTTGCGGTGCGGAGCAGGAATATTTCCTCATCGATGCCAACTTTGCCAGCCTGCGGCCAGATTTGCTGCTGGCGGGCCGTACCCTCTTTGGCAAGGCCCCGGCCAAGGGACAGGAATTTGACGATCACTACTTTGGGGCGATCCCAGAGCGAGTGCAGGTGTTCATGCAGGATGTGGAGGAGACCCTCTACAAGCTGGGGATTCCCGCAAAGACGCGCCACAACGAGGTGGCCCCTGGCCAGTTTGAAATTGCCCCCTTCTTTGAAGCGGCCAACGTGGCCAGCGACCACCAACAGTTGATCATGACGGTGCTCAGGCACACGGCCAAGAAGCATGGCTTTATGTGTCTGCTCCACGAGAAGCCCTTTGCGGGCATTAACGGGTCTGGGAAGCACGTCAACTGGTCTGTGGGCAATGCCACCCAGGGCAATTTGCTGGATCCTGGGGACTCTCCCCACGACAACATCCAGTTTTTGGTGTTCTGTGGGGCGGTGATTCGCGGGGTACACAAGTACGGTCCCCTGATGCGGGCGGCGATCGCCACCGCCAGCAATGATCACCGCTTGGGAGCCAACGAAGCCCCCCCGGCGATCATGTCGGTGTACCTGGGCACCCAGCTAGAAGAGGTGTTTGAGCAAATCAAAACGGGTACCGTCTCCGAGTCAAAACGTAAGGGGGTGATGGATCTGGGGGTGGATGTGCTGCCCACCTTGACCAAGGATGCGGGCGATCGCAACCGCACTTCTCCCTTTGCCTTCACGGGCAACCGCTTTGAGTTTCGGGCGGTGGGCTCCAGCCAGTCGGTTTCTGGGCCGCTGATCGTCCTCAACACCATGCTGGCGGACTCCTTAGAGTGGATGGGCAACCGCCTAGAAACGGAACTCACCCAAGGCACTGACCTCAACACCGCCATCATTACGATCCTCAAGGAAGTGATGGAAGCCCATGGGGTGGTGGTGTTTGGGGGCAATGGCTACTCCGCCGAATGGCACGAAATGGCGGTCAATGAGCGGGGGCTGGCCAACCTGCCCACCACCGCCGATGCCCTGCCCGTGTTGAAGGCGGAATATATCGAGGACCTGTTCCAAAAGACGGGGGTGCTGACCCCGGTGGAGTTGGAAAGCCGCTTTGAGGTCTATGCCGAGCAGTACATTCTCTCCATTGAGGTGGAGGCCAAGTTGGTGATCAACATGGCTAAGACCTTGATTTACCCCGCAGCGGTTGAGTATCTCTCGAAGCTGTCTTCCACCCTGACCAGTTTGGCGGACCTGGGGGTGAGCTTGGACAAGGCCAGTGCCGAGACCGTGGCCAGCTTAACCAACTCGATGATGGCGGAGGTCGGTAAACTCAGCACCGCTCTGGAGAAGCATGACTTCGACAGCACCGAGGCCAAGATGGTTTACTGTGCCACCACCCTGCGATCGCTGATGGACAGCATCCGCAGCTACGGCGATGCCCTAGAAGGGGAAATTGCCGATAGCTTCTGGCCCTTACCCAGCTACCAGGAAATGCTGTTCGTGAAATAGGGGCGTTGGGTTAAACCCACCCTTACCGAGCCCCCTTGTTGAAAAAGGGGGCTCGGGTTCACCATCCCGCTGCCCGCCTCCTGGTCTTGGGTGTGTCAAAAAACGTTAAGAAATCTCCCAGCAGAGCATTGTCCAGGGGGGATTTCAGCCGTTTCACAGTACGCTATTCCATGGGTTCTGTGGACCTGTAGGCCCCGCCACTCCAAGGATGGGGGCGACGGCAACGGCGCAGGGCTTTCCAGACTGTGTTGAAGGAATTGATAGGAAACCGACATATGGCAGCTTCTTTTCTCCCCACCGTTTTGGTGCCGTTAGTGGGCATTGTGTTCCCGGCGGCGGCCATGGCCTTTTTGTTCCTGTATATCGAGCGTGAGGATGCCGCCTAGGGCAGCCTGGAACCCTATGGACTCAGGCGATCGGGCCGATGCCTAGACGCCTTGAGCCCCAGACGCCGCTGTTGTTCCCCACGGGGATCGCAGCGGCGTTTTTTGTGGGGCCTGATTTTGAGCACAATGGGGAGGATGGCGATCGCCGCAGGAGGCTAACCCCATGAAACTTTGGCAAGGTTGGGGCTTTTCTAAAACCAGTTGGAAAGGGGAGCGGGGGGAATATTGGGTGCTGGGTCAGGGGCTGCTGCTGCTGGCCTTTGCCCTAGTACCCCAGTGGCAACCCTTCTCGATGGTCGGTTGGCCCGATTGGGTTCAATGGGGCCGCCAGGGGATCGCGATCGCCCTGGGCCTCTTCGCCGCTGGACTGCTGGGCAAGGGCCTGATTGATCTGGGGCCAAGCCTGACCCCCCTGCCTTACCCCCGCGAAGACGGGCAATTGGTGCAGACGGGGGTGTATGGCCTAGTGCGCCACTGTTTATATAGCGGCCTGATTTTAGGCACCTTGGCTTGGAGCCTATGGCAGGTAAGCCTCTCCCATTTCGCCGTGACGGTGGCCCTGTTTGTGCTGCTGGATGCCAAGGCCCGCCAGGAGGAGGTCTGGCTGATGGCCCGCTACAGCGATTATGGCGACTATCGCCAACGGGTCAAAAAGCTGATCCCGTGGGTGTATTGATCCCGTGGATGTGTTGATCCCATGGATGTCATTGATCCCATGGATGTATTGATCTGCCCCCCCTGATCATCGTGGGGGGACTCTAGCGCAACTGTCCACGCAATTGGCACAGGGGCGGGGTGGACTGGTTACGGTCGGGGATATCGACTGCAACGATATCCCCATTCCAACG
>JAQCHG010000162.1 GCA_027619675.1 Cyanobacteriota bacterium | reverse complement strand
CTTCAACCCACGGTCTTTGTTGTCCTACTGTCAGACTCAGGGAACTGCAAACCCAGGCGGGCGGATCGGTCCGGAAATGGCGAGGTTCGGACCCAATGACCCACTAGGCTTCGCTGGCGGGTGCGACTCGCTTGCGGAGGGAATCTGCCCGACGCTTAGCCGTTTTGTTGTCGGGTTCTAAGCGCAGGGCCTGCTCGTAACTTTCGAGGGCTTGGGTGGTGAGTTGTTTGCGTTCGTAGCTGTGGCCCAAGTTGTTGAGGGCAGTGACGTAGCCGGGTTCCTTCTCTAGGGCGTCCTTGTAGTGGCGAATGGCCAGGTCGTACTGATCTTGGGCAAAGTAGGCATAGCCCAAGGCATTGAGGATCAGCGGGATGTAGGCTTTTACTAAATTTAGAAAAGCAATCAGGGCTTGCTTTAACTGGGCCGTGGCCTGGGTGTAGAGCTTTTTATCCAGCAGTAGGCTGCCCAGTTCGTAATATTCTTGGGCGTTGCCCTTTTCTTTAGAAACCTTGTTTTGCAAGCGGTTGAGGGTGGTTTCTACCCGGCGGGTTTTGAAGACCTGGCGCACGATCAACGCGGCGGCGATCGCCAACAACCCCAACAGGGTGGCGAGGTAGGTCAACAATAGATTGCTATTTTCCATGATTCCCTAGGATCGAAACCGGGCAAGACATCATATCTTGACCATCTTGCCACGTCAGGGCAACCCCCAAGCAGTGGCCCGTTCCTCTAACCAGCCGGTGTCGTGCCAATCCGCCACGGCGGCATTCACCCCCCGCCGCAAACTGTCGTATTGCGTGCCCTTGGGCATCACCACCGCCAAAGGCTCCACGGTGATCACCTCTGGCAGCAGATGGTAGTCGGGATGGACCTGCACCCAACCCGCCAAGACGGAAATATCTCCAGCAAAGGCATCCGCCTGCCCCGCCTCCAGAGCGCCCAAGGCCCGCTGGTAGGAGGGCACCCCCAACAGCCCCGCCGTGGGCAACAGGTACTGGACTGCCGGAATGGCGGCGGATCCTTGCAGCAGGGCGATCGCCCCCTGGCTCAGATCCGACAGTTGACGAAGCCTGGGCAGGCGGGTGACAAACCCGGTGCCATCCAGGTAGTAGGGCAGGCTGAACTGGACAATGCGCTGGCGCATGGGGGTAACAGATACCCCAGCGATCGCCACATCCACCTCGTCATTGAGCACGGCGGGGATGCGGTCTTGATTGGCCACGGGCTGAAGCTGCACCGCCTCAGTATCCCCCAGCAGTTCCAACGCCAATTGGCGGGCAATGTCAATTTCGTACCCCACCAGTTCCCCGGCATCATCCACGTAGCCCAGGGGTCGCCAGTTGTCCTTCACCGCCACCACCAAGTAACCGCGATCTCGAATGGTGTCGAGATCAGCCCCGTGGGCTGACAGCATAAATGGGGATGCAGTCATCTGCACCCCCATTACCATGGCAAAACCAAGCAGCGGATATCGCATGCAGGGTTCTCAAACAACGTCGAAACTGGCCGTAGTCTAAGCCTTTTTCGCCAGGTCAACCACTGCGCTGAAGCTAGCGGGGTCTAGCACCGCCATTTGGGCCAGCATCTTGCGGTTGATCTCAATGTTGGCTTTCTTCAGTTGGCCAATCAGTTTGCTGTAGCTCAGCCCCTCTTGGCGCGCCGCCGCGTTGATGCGGGTAATCCACAGGCGACGGAAGTCGCGCTTGCGGTTGCGGCGATCGCGATAGGCATACCGCAGGGCTTTCATTACCTGCTGGTTAGCTGTGCGGAAAAGTTTAGAGTGGGAGCCCCGGAACCCTTTTGCAAGCTTGAGAATTTTCTTGCGGCGCTTGCGGGCGACATTGCCGCGTTTAACCCGTGCCATGACCGTTAACCTTCAAAATTGAATGAGACAAGTGATCTGTTGAAGCGCTGACCGTTTGTAAACCTCTGGGTTAGAGGTAGGGCAGCATGGCTTCTACATTGGGGGCATCCACTTCGGCCACGACCCCAATCTTAGAGAGGCGCGACTTGCGATCGGTGCCTTTCTTCTGAAGCAGGTGGTTGTGGAATGCCTTGCGGCGCATAATTTTGCCGCTACCGCTGCGCCGGAAGCGTTTGGCAGCCGCGCGGCGTGTTTTCAGCTTTGGCATGACTGATTCCTAGTTTCGACACAGTCTTTAATCATACACCTGAGGTTTGGACAGGGGCAAGGAGGGTGAAGGGGTGAGAGGGTGAAGGGGTGAGAGGGTGAAAGGGAGTTGGATAACAGGAGTGCAGACAGATGATGCGGGATGAAGGGGTTATTAAATATGTGGGCCATTGGCAACCGGGGCCAGCGGTGTCAACGCCGTTGATGGCTCCGCTCATGGCAGGGCGCGATCGCCTCTATGACGCGGGCTTAGTGGGTGCTTATCCCGATGGCATTGGCTATGGCAACGTCAGTGTGCGGCTGCCCACGGGGGGCTTTCTCATCTCTGGCACCCAAACGGGGGCACTGCCCCAGACGGGGCCAGAACATTACAGCCTGGTGGACCAGTGGGACATTGCCGCCAACCGCCTCCACTGCACAGGCCCCATCAAGGCATCTTCGGAATCCCTCACCCATGGGGCGCTGTACGATCACGATCCCGCCATTGGCGCGATCGCCCATGGGCACCACCCTGACCTGTGGGCCTACTACCGCGATCGCCTGCCCACCACCTGCCCCTCAGTGCCCTACGGCACGCCAGCCATGGCGGCAGAAATGATTCGCCTGTTCCACGACACCGACTTACCCCAGCGGCGGGTGTTGGTGATGGCGGGCCATGAGGATGGAGTGCTGGCCTTTGGGCCAACGGTGGCGGCGGCGGTGCAGGGGCTGCTGGATCTGCAACAGCAGTTTCAAAAATCCTTGCAAACCCTTAATTCTCCAGAGGGACAGGGGTATGGTTAAAGCCAAAGCACCCTCAGGAGGGGCGTGGTGAGACTGATTATGGTAGGGGGTCCAGGGGCGGGCAAAGGCACCCAGGCCCAACGACTCAACAAGGCCCTGGCCATTCCCTGGATTTCGTCGGGGGATCTCTTACACCGGGCCATTGATGCCAATACGCCCCTCGGGCAGCGGGTGGCCCCGGTGGTGGCAGCGGGGGAGCTGGTGGAGGATGCCACCATGATTGAACTGATGCGCGATCGCCTCCAGCAACCCGACGCCCGCCAGGGGTGGCTGTTGGACGGCTACCCCCGCACCGCCTTTCAAGCGGAAGAGTTGGACTTTTTGTTGGATGAGATTCAGCAAAAGGTGGACTGGGCGATTTGGCTGGATGTGCCCAAAGACATTCTGATTGAGCGCTCTTTGCACCGATCGCGATCGGACGACAACCCCGACGCCCTGCAACGGCGCATTGAACTGCTCTACGAGCGCACCATCCCCATTTTGGACTATTACGACTATCGCCAGCGGCTGTTGAAAATTGACGGCTACCAACCCCCGGATGCGGTGGCAGCGGATATTCGGGCTGCTCTGGCGGGGCAGTGAGGGGAGAAAGGGAGAGGGGGAGAAGGGGAGAGGGGAAAAGGGGGAGAGGGGGAGAGGAAAACAGTCAGCAATTGGGGGCAGGGGTTCTGTGGGGCTTCTGGATGACCCTTGCAACTGCTGGCACGGTCCCCGGTCAACGGCAGCGCTGTGCGCCCAAGTTTTGCCTTTTGAATTTTGCCTTTTGAATTTTGCCTTTTGAATTCCCCCCTCTGCCCTGGGGCACGGGTGCAATGGCAAAATAGGGCAGCAACGATCCTCACAACGGAACTGTTATGACCTTACCTGCTAAGCTTCAGACCGCCTTTGCCCAAGGCCAAGGGTTGAAAATCATTAGCGGCCTCACCAATTTCGATCGCGATCGCGTGGCTGCCGTGGTGCGGGCGGCGGATCAAGGCGGCGCAACCTGTTTGGATATTGCGGCGGATGCGGATCTGGTGCGTCTGGCCAAATCCCTGACGGATTTGCCCATCTGCGTGTCGGCGGTGGAAGCGGCGGCCTTTGTCGCGCCCGTAGCGGCGGGGGCAGACCTGATCGAAATCGGGAATTTTGATGCTTTTTATGCCCAGGGCATTCGCTTTGAGGCGGATGAGGTGTTAGCCCTGACCCACCAAACCCGTGCCCTGCTGCCCCACATCACCCTGTCGGTGACGGTGCCCCACATCCTCACCCTTGATGCCCAGGTGCAATTGGCGGAAGATCTCGTCGCCGCTGGGGCCGACATCATCCAAACCGAGGGCGGCACCAGCAGCGCCCCCATCCACCCCGGTACCCTGGGGCTGATCGAAAAGGCCGCCCCCACCCTGGCGGCAGCGCGGGAGATTTCTCGGGCGGTGTCAGTTCCGGTGCTGTGCGCGTCGGGGCTGTCGGATGTGACCGCGCCCCTCGCGATCGCGGCAGGTGCAGCGGGTATTGGCGTCGGTTCGGCAGTCAACAAGCTCAATGACGAACTGGCCATGGTGGCCGTGGTGCGGAGCCTAGTCGAAGCCCTGGCCACGGTGCGGCGTCTGGCCACGATCCGCTAAGGGGCGATCGCCCTGCTGAAGGTCTAATCTGCATCGACAACGATGTCCGTAGAGACCGGATTACTCCGGTCTCTTGTCTTATTACCATCTCGGGGCTGCACTCACTGGGCAAAATTGTTGAGGAGACTGTTGCCCCAGGATTTTTTGAATCGATGGGGCTAGATAGATAACAACCCACGGGGGATGCTTCATGGCGCGTAGGCTGTAGGGTCTAGGCCTGCCCTAGTGGAATGGCTAGGCGCATAGGAAAATCCATGGGACGCAATGAGGCCGACACACGGGCGCAATTGATTGACCCCGCCCTGCACCAACGGGGATGGACGGAAGCACGCCACATCAAGCGGGAGCAGACACCGGGGGCGATCGACATTATTCAGGGCCGGGGCAAGCGCCGCAGTCGGGGCCGGATGGACTATGTGCTGCGGTTGGTGGTGGCGGATGGCCAGCAGCCGGTAGCGGTGGCCTTGATTGAGGCCAAACCCGAGGACTATGCCCCTACCCATGGCCTAGAACAGGCCAAAGCCTACGCCAACGGCCAGCTCCATAACCTTCAGTTTGTCTATGCCACCAATGGGCATCTGTTTGTGGAGTATGACCGCAAAACTGGGCTCACCTCGGCCCCCCGGCCTTTGTCGGAGTTCCCCACCCCAGCGGATCTGCGGCGACGGTATGAGGCCGATCAGGGCTTTAGCCTCGACAGCACCATTGCCAAGCCGTTGTTAACCCCCTACAAAACCGGAGAGGGCAGACGCCGCTATTACCAGGATGCGGCGATTCGGGCGGCGCTGGAGAAGATTGCCCGCTGCACCACCCAGGGGGATCCGCGTCGGGTGCTGTTGTCGTTGGCGACGGGGGCGGGCAAGACTTTCATCGCGGTGAACCTGCTGAAGCGGATCTCGGATGCGGGGCTGTTGCGACGGGCGCTGTTTGTGTGCGATCGCGATGAGCTGCGCATTCAAGCCTC
>JAQCHG010000161.1 GCA_027619675.1 Cyanobacteriota bacterium | reverse complement strand
CCCTACACCCAGTTTTTGGCCAGCCACCACAACCCCACCACGGTCCCCGCCCTGATGTGCCGGAATGAACTGTCGGTGGACTATGAAGGCCGCATTTATGACTGCGACTTTAACCAAATGGCCGGGGTCCCGGCCATGACCCCAGCGGGAACCCCCGTCACCCTGGACACCCTGCTGGCGGCGGACCGTTTGAATGTGATGGATCACGTCCAGACCCGGCCCTATTGTTTTGGCTGTACGGCGGGGAGTGGATCTAGTTGTGGCGGTGCCCTCACCTAGGGCTGCCGTTGGTTGGTTGTGCCCCCGCTGGGGCGGTTTGCTGCTTTACCCTCTACCGGAATCCTCGCCATGTCTGCTCCCCCCCAGTCTCTGTCTCCCCGTTGGTGCCGCCGCTCGACCCGTTGGTTTCGTTTGGCCTGTTGGAGTGTTGTGATGTTTGCTGCTGTGTTGCTGTTGCCCCCCCTATCGGCCCTGGCCCAAGCCACCGCAACCGGGGAAACCATGGGGCTGTTTGCCCAACTGCGGGGGCAGTTAGTGGAGGCTTTGGCCTGGATTGATGGCCTAGGGGCGATCGCCCCCATTGCCTTCATCCTGCTGTACGTGGTGATTACCGTCGCCTTTGTGCCCGCTTCGGTGGTCACCCTTGGGGCTGGCGTGGTCTTTGGGGTGGTGGAAGGTTCCCTATACGTGTTCGTCGGAGCCATGTTGGGGGCCACCGCCGCCTTTTTGGTGGGGCGCTACCTGGCGCGAGATTGGGTCAGCAAGCGGGTGGCGGGTAACCGCAAGTTTCAGGCCCTAGATGAAGCGATCGGGCGGGAGGGCCGCAAGATCATTTTTCTCATTCGCCTCTCCCCCGCCTTCCCCTTTAACCTGCTGAACTACGGCCTGGGTCTGACCAAAGTTTCCCTCAAGGACTACGTGTTGGGCACGACTGGCATTATTCCCGGCACCATTATGTACGTGTATTTGGGCTCCTTGGCGGGTAGCCTTGCCACCCTGGGGGCCGGGGAACAGCCCAGTAACCCCACCATCACCTGGACCATTCGCATCATTGCCTTTGTGGCCACGGTGGCGGTGACCCTCTACGTCACCCGCGTTGCCCGCAAAGCCCTGGCGGCATCGGTGCCCACCATTGCAGAGGAGGGCAGCCAAACCGCTAGCTGATGATCCGGTTCATTGCCGGGGTGCCGTGTTCAGAGGCTGTATCAGCTTTTGCGGTGCCCTGGGCGATGTCCCCTAGCTCAGTACCCACGGCGCGATCGCCCCAGAGCAGAAGAGGATGTTTGCCGCCGGAGGCTCAATGGCACCCTGGAGACCCGCAAGAGATCCGCAATTGGGTGGCTTCCCCTATCGTTCTGCCCAGGTCGCCAGCCCCTTGTGAGGATGGAGTATGATCAGAGCGATCAATCCCCTTCATCCCCTTTCTACCCCCGTCTCCTTTGCCGAACATGCCTGATTCGCCTCAATTTCCTAAACTGCCGGACCGGTCGTCTCCTAACCAACATCGTCCGGTCAACCCCTGGATTGAGGGGCTGCAAACCATTGGCCTCAGCATTTTCCTGGCCTTGGGGATCCGTACCTTTGTGGCCGAGGCCCGCTACATTCCCTCGGGTTCCATGGAACCCACCCTGGAAATCAACGATCGCCTCGTCATTGAAAAAATCAGTTACCACTTCAACCCGCCAGTGCGGGGGGACATTGTGGTGTTTTGGCCACCAGAAAGCCTCACCCAACCCGGCAAGCGACGGGATGCGTTCATTAAGCGGGTGATTGGCCTACCAGGGGACACCGTTGAAATCAAGAACGGCACCGTCTTCGTCAATGGGGAAGGTTTGCAGGAGGATTACATTAAGGCGGAACCCGAGTACATCTGGGGACCCGAAACCGTACCTGCGGACCATTACCTGGTGCTGGGGGACAACCGCAACAGCAGTTTCGACAGCCATTCCTGGGGGTTTGTCCCTCGGGAAAATATCATTGGTCGGGCCGTGGTGCGATTTTGGCCCCCCGATCGGGTCGGAGGTCTAGATTAGCGATCTCCACCCATCTCCGCCAGCCGCTTTGTTATGCAGCGGCTACCGTCCCTAACGCCACACCGTAAAGCGCTCACCCCGCCGCCCCCTTCACATCGTACTGAAGTTCCACTTGCCAGCAGATCGCTTAAGATTGTGGAAGCTGCGGTGAACTAAACTATGAAAATTCAAGATCTAGCAATTACAGTTCTAGTCGTTATTGGTCTAGTCGTATTTGCTAAATGGCTGGTTCGATTCCTGGCATGGAATATTGGTCCCTGGCTAGTGCCTGCAATCGTAGTATGTGGAATTGTTTGGCTGGTTTCTAAGAAGGGTTGATTTCAGAAGTTGTAGGTTGGGTAGAACGAAGTGAAACCCAACAGCAGCAAGGTTTTGTTGGGTTTCACTTCGTTCTACCCAACCTACACCAAATCATAAACTGAATGCTTAAAGACCACTCATGCCTGCAATTGTGGTGTTGAGTAAGGCTATCTTGTTGTAGTAGCGAATGCCTGATATCCTCAGCATCGCTTGTATCAGCGCATAGTTGCGAGAGTGCCCCTTCGAAGGCTGGATGAACTTAGAATAACGGGCAGGCAGGGCAGCACCTTACACAGTCACAGTTTTGTTCTGACACTTAGAAAGAGAAACTCTTGGTGCCAGAAACGCTGTTACATAAATGAGCAGCGATAGATGATTGTAGGCACCAGAATTCTCACATCCTCTTCTACTTCACCATTGATGAATACATCTTTTGCGTGAAAAGAAGCACCAGTACCTTCCCGATCTAGGCAACCGTTCATGAAAACGGCTATAAGGTCCATAAGGAAATCTAGCGAAGAATTATTAGGTTCATCTATACGCATCTCGATCACCACGCCTAACTCAACAGAGTTAGGGTCAAAGTTGGTGAACATAGGCTGGGGTGCATCTCAATTTGACGATGAGTAGATATACTCATGTTTGCCACGGCATCCTAGAGAACTCTCCATTGAGATAGGCACTGCGGTGCTTCAATACCTGAGGCACATTCTCCCGCTTCCATTGCGCTCCCGGTAGCTTCAACCGTCCTGAGAACTGCTTCACCGTTGATTCAACTGCCCCAGAACCGATGGAGATACCCTCGCGCTGGTAGTAGTCGTAATTCACGATTCGGTGGCAATGACGCTTGAGGTAGACCCTGAAATTATCCCCTCGCGGATGCTGCCAATCGTCAAACTCGGCCAACGCCTGCTCTACCTCTCCTCGCCATAGATAGCCCCTGACTCGGGCCAAACGAGCCGCTGAACCCCCAACCTTCTCTAAGTTCTCCATCAAGTGATACCAGTCGAGAATCTCTAGTCGGTTCTGCGGGTCTGCAATTTGGGCAAATAGATTCCAAATCCCAGGATGACCATCTCCTAAGCAAACCACTAGACTCCCTAGGGGTTGAGTCTTGAGCCAAGCCACTAAGTCTTCATTCTGCTGGAAGAAGGCGGCAACCCCATGGCCATGCAGATTCACCGCTTTGTAGTCTTGCCATTGACTGGCTTCTCCTTCGGCAGTGCGCAGACGAACCTTACCCCCGTCGAGGCTCATCTCCTCGACCGCTTCACTGGGTTCACTCACCTCAAGGTCAGGGAAGCGTTGACGCTGAACCAGGCGTTGATGGGTGCTGCGAGACATCTTCAGGCCAGTCACCATCTCAACATCGGCGGCGGCGCGCTGGTAAGACTCGTCACCACTGAGCAGCAGGCAACAGCGCTCAAAGACAGGACTCCAACGGCTATAGGCTTGGACCTGGTAATGACTCGCTTGCTTTGCCGTCAACACCAAATCCCCCAGGATGCTGGTTAAGATGCGGGATTTTCCCGCTGTGGTGCCGCTACCATCGACGATAAAAAAACACCGATTTCTGGACTAACGTGTTCTTGAATCTGCTGGCGCACGGTCAGTTCAATGCCTTCGAGGGTTTCTAGGCGTTCTGGGTGTTGAGCTTTGGCATCAGCCAGCAGGATGGCAGCGATAGCATCTGTGTGGGCTTTGAGTTGACGCTTTTGTTCTGGAGTCATCTGAATCAGGGGGTAGCTATGGGAGGTAGCTTAACCGCTGACACCCCAAATTAGGGCAATGCATATGAACTACTCGCCAAATTGAGATGCACCCGGCCCATGTCAAGCAGATTCACACCATGCGGGTGGCGAAGTTTTTCAGCAAAAAGGTGGTGAGGGACTCGAATCGCTCACCAGACGCGGCCTGTGTCGCGCTCTTTGAAGAAGTCATCGATAAACGCCTGCCCGCCACCCTGATTGATCCAGCGGTGAAGCAGCAGATGATTTTGAAGAGTGGCGGCGTGCTGCGGGAGCTGATTCGGATTGTTGATCTCTGTTGCGATCGCTGTATGCAGGAACTCCGGGGCCGCATTCGCCGAGAGGTTTTCGACAAACCGCCCGTGATTATTGACCAGGCGGTGCTAGACACGGTGCTCACCGACTTGCAGATTGGCTATGCCGAACCCCTGGGCGAAGTAGATTTTGAGCTGCTGAAATTGATTTATGAGCGGTTCAAACCCCAGGACGTTGAAAACCAGCGATTTCTCGATTTGCTGCACGGGTTGTATGTGCTGGAATATCGCAACGCGGTGCTGTGGTACGACCTCAACCCGATTGTGTTTGACCTGCTAGTGCAGGAAGGGGTGTTGCCATGACCCCGGTTGCCGATACGCAGATGCAAAATGCCCAAACCTATGAAACGCTAATTTCCCTGATTGAAAACAGTCAGGGGCGGCTGGCTCCGATCATTGTGGCCTGTGATGATTGGGAACTGCGGCAGCGCCTGATCGACAAGTATGAACTGGAAGCACGACAGGCAAAAATTCGCCCCTATCGGGTGAAGCTGGGGCAAGAGCCCAGCGTGCGGGCAGCACTGGTGCGGCTCAAAGCGGAGCATGATCATCTGCAACGCGGGGGAGAGGCAGTATTTACCATCACCGGAGCTGAAGTGCTGCTGCGGGTGACGCTGAAGCCCGAAGACGAACAAAGTGAACTCGATAAGTTTTTTGGTTACTTGCAGTGGACCCGTGAGGGTTTGCGAGAGTTTCGCTATCCAATCGTGCTGTGGGTGACCTATCGCATCCTCAAAGAAATGAATCGTCGCGCGCCTGACTTTTGGAGCTGGCGCAAAGCCGTCTTGCGATTTGCTACGGAAACAGAAGCCGCCCGGTCTGCCGCCGCCCTACTATCCCCACCGCCTAGCTCAATCGCCCCTCCATCGAACGACTTTTTACCACCGCTAGACGAACTGCAAGCCGAAATTCAACAGCTTGAAGTGACTGCACCAGAGTCCCCCAGTTTGGCCACAATGTATGACCAGCTTGGTCGGGTCTACGCTAATCGGATTGAAAGTGGAAAGGCAGCCAATCTAGAGTCAGAGCAAGCTGCCGCGATTGCTGCCTTTCAATCCGCCATTCAGCACTATCAAAAGATTAGACTTTATCGGTTATAAG